>CAUSLO010000012.1:0-29122 GCA_963532875.1 uncultured Clostridia bacterium
ACATAGGGGGATACTTGTTTGTAGAGAATAAATTTGTCCTTAATTTTTGATTTTGCCATTAAATTTAGACGTATTTTAAGGGATAAAGTAAATAATAAGGGGAAATGAACAATTTTAGTTATTCTAAATGACCAAGAGTTTTGTTCAACAGAAAGATAACCGATTAGATTTAATCTAAAACAAAACGCTGACAGTGCTTATAATAAGAGTCATTTCAGTTGTGTATACGTAGAATGCCCTTAATTCTTGATTTATCCCTTAAATTATGGCATATTTTAAGGGATAAAACAAACAATAAGGGGAAAATAGTGAGAAATTTTAATTATTCTAAAATTAAAGATAAGAAATGGGATTCTGATGTACTTGGGTTAATTGCTGCAATTTATAAATATCAAGGTAAACAAGAATTTTATTTGAAACAAAAACCAGAAGAGTTAAGCAAACTAATTGAAATAGCAAAAATTCAAAGCACTGAAGCCTCAAATGAAATAGAAGGTATTGTAACAACAAATGTACGACTCAAAAAACTGGTGAGAGACAAAACGACACCAAGGAATAGAAATGAACAGGAAATTGCAGGATATAGAGATGTGCTTAGCATTATTCATGATAGTTTTGATGCTATCCCAATCTCAAAGAATTATATTTTGCAAATGCATAAGATTATGTTCAGCCATATGAATAACCCTATAGCGGGACGTACAAAAAATGTACAAAACTATATTAGTACAACGTATCCAGATGGACATACAGAAGTATTGTTTACACCACTTGCACCATATGAAACGCCTGAGGCGTTAGATAACATATGTAGTGAATATAACAAAGTTATTGGGAATTTAGAATTAGAACCTCTGATTGCTATACCTATTTTTATCCATGATTTTTTATGTATTCATCCATTCAATGATGGTAACGGTAGAATGAGTAGGTTGTTAACAACGCTGTTGTTGTATAGGAGTGGATTTTATGTCGGTAAGTATATTTCATTAGAGGCATTAATTTCCAAAAATAAATCCGCTTATTATGATGCGTTAGGAGAATCAGGAGTCAATTGGCATGAAGGGAAAGAGGATGTATTGCCGTTTGTAAAATATTTGCTAGGTATAATTCTTGCGGGATACAAAGCATTTGAAGATAGATTTTCTATTATTGAAGAAAAAACTTCTGCACTTGAAGTTGTAAGGAAAGCCACTTTACAGAAACTTGGAAGGTTTACTAAACAAGACATCAGAGAACTTTGCCCATCATTAAGTCTGAGTTCGATAGAGGGTTCGCTAAGAAAATTGATAGATGAGGGTGAATTAAAAAGAGAAGGTGTTGGAAGATCTACAAAATATATAAGACGAAAATGAAAAACAATATCAGTTTTATATCTACTAGAAAAAAACGAATGATGATATAATCTGAGGGGTTAGAAGTAATGAATGTTATGGAGGTAATATGCCAATAAAAGAAAGAGAAGAAGAATATATTAAAAATCTCATTATTGAATTAGTTTCTATGCCAACAGAAACGGAATGGGTAGAATTTAAGCATAACAATGAGAATCCACAAAAAATTGGTGAATATATTTCTGCTCTCGGGAATTCGGCAGCTTTATTATCTAGACCTAGGGCATATATGGTTTGGGGAATAGATGATAAAACACACGCAATATTAGGAACAACATTTGATTATAAAACAGCAAAGAAAGGGGCTGAAGAACTTATAACTTGGTTATCGCATATGTTAAATCCAAGAACAGATTTTCAGTTCTATGAAGTTGAAATAGATGAGAAGAAAGTAACATTACTTGAAATCCCTTCAGCGGATAAACAACCAATTAAATTTGGCGGTGAAGAATACATTAGAATCGGTAGTAGCAATAAGAATTTACAAGAGTATCCAGAGAAGGAAAGAACCTTATGGAGATCATTCGATTCGGTACCATACGAACTTAGAAATGCGAAAGAGGATTTAAGCCTTGAAGAGGTTATGTCCTTGCTTGACGCTACTGGATACTACGAGAAGATGGGGTTTGCACTTCCAGAAAATAAGAACAAGATAGTAGAAGATTTTATTAATGAAAAATTTGTAAGAAAAAATGATGCAGGCACTTATGACATCGCAAACCTAGGGGCTCTACTAATTGCGAAAAATTTGAGTAACTTTGAGGACTTGTCGCATAAAGCAGTAAGGGTGATATGGTATAAACAGAATAATAGAATGGAAACAATTAGAGAAAAGGTATTTACTAAAGGATATGCCATTTCATATAACGAAATCGTTGACTATGTATTGACCATTATCCCGCAGAGAGAAGTAATAGAAAAGGCTATTAGAAGAACAGATTTGGGATATCCAGAAATAGCGATTCGTGAGTTGATTGCAAATATTATGATTCATCAAGCAATTGATCAAAAAGGAACGAGTCCTATGGTGGAATTGTTCACAGATAGGATGGAGTTTTCAAATGCGGGTTCTCCGCTAGTTGATATTGTGCGTATAGTAGATACAGTGCCACTTTCAAGGAATGAAAATCTTGCAGGGTTCATGCATAAGTGCGGTATTTGCGAAGAAAGAGGAAGTGGGTACGATAAGGTAGTATATGCGACGAGTAAGAATTATATGCTAGCACCTAAAATCGAAAATCAAAGCGACAAATTCACTAAAGTTACTTTATACCTTAAAGTTCCTTTTGATTTCACCAGCAAAGAAGATCGTATCAGAACATGTTATATGCAAACATGTTTGTTATATGTAAATGGAAAAACGATAGATAATAATTCTGTTAGGGAATTGTTTGGCATTGCTGAAAAGGACAAATATAAGGCTTCAAGAATCATTAAAGATACGTTAGATACTAAACTTATTAAAGCCGTCGATGATGCCACAGCACCAAGATATAAAAAGTATGTTCCGTTTTGGGCATAATTTAAGTTGCGCTAAGTTGCAGTAAGTTGCAAGATATGTGAAATTTAAGTCTCAGAAACCCGAAAAAGCGAGAAAATAGGCAAAAAAAATATAAAAACATACTAAAAATCGCAATTTTTAAGGGCTGAGAGCGAAAAATTAAGTTGCAGTAAGTTGCAAATGACACATTTTGAAGAGGTCTTGAACGAAATTTAATTACTCAATTTGTACGATTAAAGCGAATTTGATTAACAATTTTAGAGACGTCAAAAAGCAAATGTTAGCATTTTTTATCATTGTTTGAAGCAGTATATTTTGGTAGAATAAGACACATGACAGAAGAACAACTAGAAATAACTTCAGTACGTAAACTATCAGATCTTTTTGAGCGAAGACTTGAAAAACGTTGTAATGAAATAATAGTGAATGAAAAAATTGCAGATGAGTATCTTACGGCAACAGAGATTATGTTTCTATCAGAAGTTTCAGATAAAAAGAATGCAGTACAAATTGCCAAGGACTTGTGCGTAACAAAAGCATTGGTTTCTATTACAGCAAAAAAACTAGAAAAAAAAGGCTATTTAGAAAAAGACAAATCTGCTACAGATAGACGTGCATGTACTTTTATATTCACAGAAAAGGGTGAAGAGATAAAAGATGTAGTTGAAAGAGTGAAGGTAGAATTTAAAAAGAGTGCAGATAAATTAGTAACTACAGATGGAATTAAGGTAATTAACAAAATAGTTGAAATATTATTAAAAAAATTAGATGAATAAGTTGTATAGAAAATAAAATCTAACTTTCAAGTAACAGATTATTTTTTTGGAAATGTTCTAAAATCTCTACAAGCCATTTCGCCAATTTCGTTAAGCGTAAAGAAGTCTTTAGAAAGTGTAACAGAGTTGTTAATATCAAATAGACGAGAGGCAAAACGTTCGTTAAAGTTTTCTTTTGCTTGTTCAAATGAAAGGTTCGCTGTGAAAACAGTTGTGAGCCCACCTTGAATTCTTCTATCTAATAACTGTACATACATTTCATTAGTGATGTTACTGAGCATTCGTTCACTACCGAGATCATCGACAATTAAAATATCAGCAGTATAGAGGTCGTCAGTAGGAAGAATTTTTTCATCATCAAACACACTAGAGGTAAATTTTTCACTAAGGTCATATGACTTTATGAATTTACATGTCTTGAAATTTGAAGTCGCAAGGTCAATTAAAGCAAAGGTTAAATACGTTTTGCCAACGCCTGGAGGACCACTTAGAATTAGAATTTTCTTATTGTGTTTACCTTTGGCGACTTTTTCCATTTCTTTATAGTACTTATTTAATATTATAGAGTAATCAATTTTATTCTTTTTAAATTGGTTATATTCCCCTAAATTGTCAAAGCAAAGTTTAGTAGCCGCAATTTTAAACTCTTCACTTGAGACGCACTTACATATAGACCCATTCAAAACACAAGAGTCAAAGCACTTTTTGCAAATGTATACTGTTGTTTCTAATGGCTTAATATCGTTTTTTTTCAGTTCATCTTCATATTCTTTTTGCATTTCTTTATACTTCTTTTTTGAGAAGTCGTCGCTTAGACTATATTCAAGAAGGTTAGCATACATTTCTCTAAGTTTTTCATTTGAGAATAACTTATCAAATTGTTGATCTTCATGTTTATGAATTTCTTCCAATTTAATTTGTCTTGATTTTGCTATATTGTTCAAAATTTTGTTTATCATACTTTTACCTATATTGTATTTTCTTCAATTCTTTTTGCAGCAGTTGAGTCATTTGAGGTTAACATATTAAATGACCTACCTTTTTTCTTTGTAAACTGAGTAGAGGATAGGACTTTGTCCATATCTTCAAATTTATAAATATTTTGTGCCTTACATTTTGAAAGTGTACTACTAATTTTGCTTTGCCAATAAATGTCTCCCTCAAAACGTTTTGTAAGTTGCTTTATGACGTTAAAATCAAAGCCCCAGTTGTTGATCCAGATCTTTAACATATCTCTATCGTTTTGAGTTACACTTCGGGAGAACCCACTCAATTTAAATAGTTCATTAATCTTTTTGTCGTTTTGTTTTATGGCAGAGTAGTATTCTTCAATGCTCTCTTCAGTGATTATCCCCATTTGATTCAATTCATGAATTTTATCATTTAAGAATGCAAGAGTTTTCCCATTATTTTCAAAACAGATTTGTGCTATCTTGTCGATGCTGTTTTTGGTATATCCCATATTCCTCCACGGAATTATGTATGTTTCTATTTCGTTGTCTACAGTAGTGTAGAAGAGCCCGAGTTTTTTATTTATAGAAATTGCAATGGTTTTTCTTTCATCATATGCTTCTTTGTAATGTTCAATATTTTGAACACCATGTACGCCTTCTGAATCTAGCGTAGTTAGTATGTTGTCAATCTGCTGGAAGGTTTTAGACTTAAAAGAAGTAGCGACTTGCACGATTTCACCTAGCTCAAAGTTCTCTTTCCATTTACTGAACATTTGGTAGTCTTCATTTTCAATATTATTCTTACCCATCTTAAGGCATAAGTTTTGAATTGAATCGAATGAGTCATAATATTTACTAACTTCGGCATCGACTGCAGAAGAGGTTTTAATGCCACGCACAGCGAAATCTTCAGCAACTTTCAATATATATTTATATCCGATTTTGTGGTTTTTAATTCTCATACAATATTTAATAACTGATGTGAAACCTGCTTGATCAAAGTTCTTATCCTTTATGAATGTAAAGTACTCATTTAATTCAGTGGGAGTGAATATTCTTTGCGGAATGATTTTTACAACTTCGTGCTCAAAATCATTAAACTCTGCAGTATCAAAGTTATGGAACAACTTACCAGTCTTCGGATTTAAAAAGGAAACTGTTGCTGGTGATATGTTGTCTTCATATATAATTAGGTTTAGGTCTTGTAATTCTTTCAATATGTTTACCAAATCGTCATATTCAATATTTAGGTTGTTTGCTATATCAAATACATCAAGATTCTTATGTACAGCATGTAATCCTAATAGGTACACTTTAATTTGCATCTCAGAAAGAGTAGACAGAATATTTAAAATAAAAACATCACTAACTAAAGTGTATGTGTCTAACTTGGTTTGATCACTAAATGTTATTTTCTTCATCGCAGTTTAATAAGTATATCAAATAGATTTAATAATATAAACCTGCTAAATTAATACTTTACACTATATATAAAATCCACCGCAACATTAGCAGTATGTCTAATCGGATAAAATAGACATATAGAGAATATAAATTAAGTTATAGATGTTTTTAAAATTCTGATCAAATTCTTGAAAAGTGAAAGCGTGTTATTTAGGCAATAATTTTGATTTTAGATAGCTTTCTTTGTGAGGAGTATTTATAGACATGTTATAATATGCACATGAACAAATCGGTATATGCATATGAGTTTGATAACAAACTATATATAAATCTAACTAACGGATGTCCGAACCGTTGCTCATTTTGTATACGAAATATCAAGGATGGCGTAAATGGCTCCCCGCTTTGGCTTAGAGAAAAAGCAACATATGATAGAGTGATTTCAGCAATAGAAAAGTTTGATTTAACAAAATATCCACAAGTAGTTTTCTGTGGCTTTGGCGAGCCAACTTGTGAATTAAAGTTGTTATGTGAAGTTGGCAAGTATTTGAAAAAACAAAACAAGGAAATTAGATTAAATACCAATGGGCTTTCAAATGAAATCAACAAGATAGAGAACAGCGCAGAAATGTTAAAAGGGATTGTTGATAAAATTTCAATTTCTCTAAATGCTTCAACAGAAGAGAAATATCAAGATATTTGTAAAAGTAAAATAAAGCATCCGTTGAGTGCATTAATAAAATTCACAAAGCAATGTGTAACAGCAGGTATTAATACAACATTAAGTGTAGTTGATACTATTGGTGAAGAAGAGATCGAAAGATGCAGAGAGATAGCCAATTCATTGGGTGCAAAATTAAGAGTGAGAACGTTAATTAAAGAGAATGACAAATACTGATAACCAGATATATAAAATTTTAAAGTCTACTGATTTTAGATTTAAAAAAGGATTAGGACAAAATTTTATTTTTGATAAAAATCTTTTATCGGCAATTGTTGCAGATTCAAATATAAGCAAAGACGATATAGTTGTTGAAATTGGGACTGGTGCTGGCACGTTGACGGCAGAATTATCTAAAGTTGCAAAAAAAGTTTATTCTTTTGAAGTTGATGAAAACTTAAAGCCAATATTAGAAAAGAGTTTAGCAAGTTGTGAAAATGTTGAAGTTGTTTTTAAAGATATATTGAGGATGACAAAAAAAGAATTTGCAGACATAGTTGATGGCGAGTTTAGGGTTGTTGCGAATTTACCATATTATATAACAACACCAATTTTGATGTATTTTATTGAAAGTGATTTGCCAGTAAAAAGCCTAACTGTAATGATGCAAAAAGAAGTAGCGAATAGGCTAATAGCCAAATGTCATACAAGTGATTATTCAAGCATAACTCTTGCAGTAGCGATTGAGGGAGAGGCAAGAATAACAAGGGGTATACCCAAAGAAGTCTTTATACCTCAACCACAAGTAGATAGTGCTTTAGTACATATAGACATTGATAGAAACAAAATTCAGCCAAAAATTAAGGGAAAAGTTAAAAAATTAGTACGCGCAAGCTTCGCAATGAGAAGAAAGACTATATTAAATAATCTTGCAAACGTATATAATTTAAGTAAGGGAAAAATTTCTGAAATACTTATTGCATCGGGTATACAACCAATACAAAGAGCGGAGGAAATTTCTTTAGATGAATATATTAGAATTGTTAATAACATGGGGGAAGAGAAATGAGTTGTATTTTTTGTAAGATAATTAATAAGGAAATTGGTTCAAAAAAAGTCTATGAAGATGATGATATGATAATAATTCATGACATCAAACCACAAGCCAAAAAACATTATTTGCTAATCCCAAAGGAACATTACGCAGACATTGAAGAGATGTCAGTAGGACAAGCTGTTGTTCTAGGTAAATGCATAAAGACATTGGGGAAATTAACAAAAGTCTTAGGATTAGAAAATGGGTTTAGATTGGTATCAAACAAAGGATTTGATGGATGTCAATCAGTACCGCATTTACACATACATATTCTAGGTGGCGATCTTTTAAGTGAAAAGATGTGCTAAAAATAAAGAAGTAACGCACCATATTTAGAGCAAATAGGTCAACAATATTAAGACCTTTAAAAGATCAAAATCTGTATGAACTAAATTTATGACTAGAGATAAATATCAAGTAATTTACGATACACTTAAAAATCCAGATAATAATTTATCAGTTAGTATGATGTGCAAATTGGCGAAGTTTCTCGTTCGGGGGACTACAAATGGCTGAGCACTGTTGGTACAAGAGATAAACGTGAAGAGCAAGACCGTTTTGATTTCGAGAAAATTAAGGAAGCACATAGTTTGTGCCCTAAGCGTAAAGGGATAATAAGTATTCACAAGCGTCTTCTAGATATGGGAATTCTGATGAACAATAAAAAGATTAAACGCCTCTGTCGCAAATTTGGATTTTCAACAGGAGAATGTAATCCTAATTTAAGTATGGATTAATCCCTCAATATAAAGAAGTAGTTTTTATGTGGTTTTATTAAAGAGTTAGAAACTTAGCTAGATGGTCGCCGTTTTATGTCTTTACTTTTACAAAGCCCCATATGTGTAATAATATATATACATTCGTAAGGAATGTATATGAAGAAAAACCTACAAGACATTAAACTTTTTATATTTGATTTAGACGGAACTATCTATATCGGCAACCGAGAGATAGAGGGCTCTTTTGATGCAGTTCGCAAACTTAAAGAGATGGGCAAGAAGATATGTTTTTTCACAAACAACAGTTCTAGAAGTTATAAAGAGTATATAAAGAAATTTGCCGATATGGGGCTTGAAATAACAGAAGACGAAATATATACAAGTGGTCAAGCCACATGTGAATGGTTGTTAGAGAATCATCCAAAGAAAAAAGTTTTCTTATTAGGCAACCCAAGTATACAAGCAGAGTTCAAAACGTATGGTATAGAACTAGATGAAGATAATCCTGACATTTGTGTCGTAGCATTTGATACATCACTTGAATATAGTAGGGTATATAAATTTTGTAATAAGTTGTTTAATAATCGGGACATGCTATATGTCGCAACTCATCCAGACAAATCTTGCCCAGCACCAGAATGTCCAATGCCAGACATAGGAGCAATAATATCTTTAATTTATGACACCATTCAAAGACAGCCTGATGTAATAATAGGCAAACCATTTGAGACAGCAGGCGAAATAATTAGAAAGCGTTTCGGGGTTGGGAGTAAAGAAGTGGCAATGGTTGGGGATAGGTTATCAACTGATATTGATTTTGGGAACAGATGTGGCTTTAGTACGATACTTGTCTTATCAGGTGAGACATCTATGGAAGATGTAAAAAAATCAAAAGTAAGAGCAAAATATATTTTGAAATACGTAAAAGAAATTTTGGAGAATGTATGAGTAGTTTGTTATCAGCGGCAAAAATTGACAATCGCTGGCCCCAATGGCTGATATTTGCAATATATGTTGCAATCATAGGCGGCGTTGCTATTTATACAAGAAAGAAAAGTAAGAGCGTAGATGATTTCATGTTTGCCAATAAGGGAGTTGGCGGATGGCTTAGTGCATTTTCATATGGAACCACATATTTCTCGGCGGTTGTGTTTATTGGATTCGCAGGCAAGACAGGTTGGGAATATGGGCTATCAAGTATTTGGATAGGAATTGGGAATGCAGTCTTTGGAACGCTATTGGCATGGCTTGTTCTTGCGAAAAGAACTAAGTATATGACATCAAGATTAAACACAAAGACAATGCCAGAGTTTTTTGAAAAGCGATATGATGCAAAGTATATAAAGATTTTTGCAGCGATAATCATATTTGTATTTTTAGTTCCATATTCATCTTCTGTATATCAAGGGATGGGACACATGTTTGAAAGTACGCTAGGAATTCCAGGTTGGTCTTGCATAATTATCTTGGCGTTATTAACGGCAATCTATTTATTTGTGGGCGGATATTTTGCTACAACCATCACAGATTTCATTCAAGGAATCATCATGATTTTTGGCTTAGTTATAGTCTTGTTTATGTTGATTTCTAAAAATCCAGTTAATTGGGGAAAAGGTTTTTCAGTGCTTGGAGAGGCTAAGGGTATTATCCCTCATGCAAATCCAAGTGGGAAAGGGTTCTTTCAAGGACCTTTATTCAATATAACAATACTAACTTTGCTTACATCGTTTGGAATCTGGGGGCTTCCACAATCAGTACATAAGTTCTATGCAATTAAGGATGAGAGTGAAATAAAGAAGGGAGTGATCATCTCAACAATCTTTGCGGCAATTATCGGCGTTGGAGCATATTTCATGGGTTCACTTGTTTCTGTATATTTTGCACAAGGTAGAGGCAAAACTGGTATAGATCAACTTGTTCCAAAGATGTTGTTAGACAATTTGAAATCGCCATTATATGGATTGATTATGGTTCTATTGTTCTCAGCATCCATGTCAACATTGGCAGCGTTGTCTTTATCATCATCATCGACAGTTACGATAGATGTAATAAATGGTTACAGGAAAAAGAAGATGAGTGATAAAAATACAAATATAGTTTTAAGAGTTTTATGTCTTGTATTCGTCGGAGTTTCAGCAGTACTTGCTGCCTTTAAGGTACAAGCTATAGTTACATTGATGTCATTAGGATGGGGAGCAATTGCAGGATGTTTTATAGGACCATACATATACGGATTGTATTGGAAGCGTGCAAATAAGTTTGGGGCATATGCATCTTTGATTACAGGGATACTAATTACACTAGTATTAACTATTGTATTCGGAGCGGTTGTAGCAGAGCAGAAAACATTCTCAAACATAATAACCGAAGGGGTAAAGAGATCACCTATTACTGGAGTAATTGCAATGATAGCCAGCATGATAGTTACACCTTTATTCAGCATAATGGTTAAGATAAAGCCTAGTGAAGAAGTAGAAAGAATATTTGCACAAGGTAAGAATATGGTTTTTGAAACCACGGAAGAAAAACCAGTAGAGGAAGAAAAGACAGAGAATCAACTTCCAGAAAGCGAGGAGAAGGGAACAGATGGAAAAGAGATTTGTACTGACAATTGATTACGGCACGCAAAGTGTACGCGCAATAATATATGATCAATTTGGAAATGAAATTGGTAAAGCACAAAATACATTCAACCCATATTTTTCAATAGAGCCAGGATGGGCAGAACAAGATGTAGAGACATATTGGGATTATCTTTCAAAGACTACAAAAGAATTAAAAGAAAAAGTTGGCTCAGAAATTTGGGATAAGGTTGAAGCAATGGCAATTACAACTATGAGAGATTCTGTAGTCCTATTAGACAAAGACCGTAATGTATTAAGACCATGTATCCTTTGGTTAGATCAAAGAGAGTGCAAAGAGGCTGAGTTTGATATTAAGCCAGGAGCAAAGGCAGCATTCAAGATTGCAAAAATGTATGATACTGCTGTAAGACAAAGAACTAAATCACCATGCAATTGGATAAAAAGGAATGAACCAGAAATATGGGTAAAAATGGACAAGTATGTTTTGTTCTCTTGTTACATGCATTACAGACTAACAGGAGTACTTAAGGATTGTATAGCAAATATAATCGGACATTTACCATTTGATTATAAAAATAAAAAATGGGCTGATGAATCACTTATCACCGCTTGCTTGTACGATGCAAAGAAGAAACACATGCCAGAGTTAATAGAGCCAGGCGAGATAATTGGATACATTACGAAAGAAGCATCTAAGGCGACTGGCATAAAAGAAGGGTTACCTTTAATTTCAACAGGATCAGATAAAGGCTGCGAAACAATAGGCACAGGGTGTGTAGATTCAAAAGGAGCGTCTCTATCTTTTGGTACTACGGCAACAATACAAATGACTCTTGATAAATATATAGAGACAAAAAAATATGTACCATCATACCCATCAATAATAAAAGGAAAGTATAGTACGGAAATCCAAATATATAGGGGATATTGGCTACTTACATGGTTTAAAAATGAATTTGCACACAAGGAAGTAATTGAAGCAAAAGAGTTGGGATGCTCGCCAGAAGAGTTACTAGATAAGCACTTGGCAGATATTAAACCAGGTTGTGATGGATTGATTTTGCAACCATATTGGTCTCCAGGAATTGCTTTACCAAATGCTAGAGGAGCAGTCGTTGGATTTTCTGATTATCATACAAGAGCACATATATATAGAGCAATAATAGAAGGTATTAATTTTGGATTGTACGATGGATTAACAACAATTCAAGAAAAGTCGGGGGCAAAGGTAGAGTATATAACCGTTTCAGGTGGAGGCTCACATTCAGAAGAAATTTGCCAAATTACAGCAGACATGTTTGGATTACCAGTTAGAAAAATGCAAACATATGAAACAGGTTCTCTTGGAGCAGCAATGGCTGTGTTTACGCACCTAGGTGTTTTCAAAACATTCCAAGAAGCGTCAAAGAGTATGGCACATGTTACGAAAGAGTATATTCCAGACAAAGAGAATATGAAAATCTACAACAGACTCTATAACAAGGTATATAAGAAAATTTATCCTAATAACAAGAAAATATATCTAGAAATTAAGAAAATTCTCGGAAAGAATATAACTAAAAATTAATTTATTTATTCAGCGTCTGGACTATCGTTGTGTGGATTCGCTAACTCTTCGTTATATGCAACGAGGAGTTTATTGATAATGTCCTCACGAGTCTCTGTGTTAAGAGGATGAGCAACATCTTTAAAACTACCGTTAGGTAATTTGCGAGATGGCATCGCAATAAACAAGCCCTTTTCGCCTTCGATGATTTTGATGTCATGAATAGCAAAACAATCATCAATTGTGATAGTGGCAACAGCCTTTAACTTAATGTCCTTTTGAACTAAATACACTCTGCTAACTTTGATATTTGGCATAAGTTACTCCTTGTGTGTGTTAAGATAATTTAATAATACATTAAGAAAAATCAAAATTCAATATGAAAAAAACCGAAAATTTATAACTCTTCAATTGGTGGCGAACAGCCACAATATGATTGACGATATATGTTCAATTCCTTGCATTTGTTTATTGATTTCAATACGCCATTGTTCTTTTTAAAGTCGGATGTCAAATATCTAACGCCCAATGAGTTTTCGATAGACTTGCCTATGGAGTTTATTAGTTCAGCGTTCTTGTGAGGGCTTAGCGTTAGAGTAGTCGCAAAACCGAAATATTTGTCGGATTGCCTCATAAACTTTGCTGTTTCACTCAATCTTAAGGTAAAGCAATCAGTACAACGGCTACCACCTTCAGGAAGGTGCATTCTGTCTTTAGCCAGACTGATAAATTTCTCTGGTTCATATGTTGGAACAATTACCTCAATATTCTTATATGCATTTGCAAGTTTTAGAAGATTCTCATATCTCAACAAATATTCTTTTTCGGGGAGAATGTTAGGGTTTAGATAGAAAAAGGTTAAATCATAAAACTCTATTAAATCATCAACAGTCCCTGCGGCACATGGAGCACAGCAAGTATGGAGCAGAAGCCTTTTCTTGGTCGAATCTTTATATTTGTCAATATCTGTTTCTATCATGTTTAAAGATTAACAAACAAGTATCTAAATTCAAATTATAATACAAACTTTTAGCAAATCAAACGGATTAGAAATACTAAAATATAAAACATAGAAAACAGATTGGCACATCAGATTTTCCGCTTATTAATTGATTTTTATTAATACACTAATATATTATATAATCATTACGTAGCGAGGGCATATGGCAAAAACAGATAAAGAAACGAAATTGAAATCTAAAAAATTCATTTGTGCAAACTTATTTACAAATGCACAGTTTAGAATTGAAGAAACAGAAAAACCAAAAGAAGTTATTAAGGGATTTGTATCTTCTTCAGAGAAATTTGAGTTTGATTCAAATTCATTTTTCAAGAGAAGCAGTTTTTTGATTAGAAAAAAAGGGAAGAGTTTATTTAGTGCATGCATAATATTTTTGTTGTTCCTTGCCCCATTTTTTGTTTCCTTGTTTTATCTTGCAAGATTGATTGAAAAGAATGTAATGAACCACTATAACTTTATGTCTTCAATAGGTGTCGGATTTGGAAATCCAGGACATGTTTTTGCAGAAGAGTGGTGGAATTATGTAAAGGGATATAAAATGCCGACAGTAGCCATGCTTTGTTTATCAATAATCATTATTTCAATGGTAACTGCAGGTTTGTTTTATGTAGCGAAGCGAACGTATTTTCAAGAAAACTTTACAAAGAAAATTAGTACATTTTTCTTAGGTGTTAAAAAATACTGGTGGCAGTTTTTGATTACTGTTTCTGTGGTAGCAATAGCCGTAACAAGCATGGTTGAAATATCATTCTATATTTCATCAACAAAGGTACATCCAGGGGTTTATGTAGGTGCAGCATTTGTATATTTGTTTGGTTTCTTAACAACTATGTTTAGTATGACATTGTTGTCAATATATGTTTCATATAATTTGAAATTTGGGGAAGCAATTAAAAATACATTTGTTGTAATATTCAATGCACCGTTACCAATAATTTTAACCACATTGCTTACCGCATTACCTCTTGCAGTTGGAGCAGTACATAGAATTGCTCTAGGAATTATAATGGCAATTATGGGCGTATTTGGTTTTGTCGTATTTTCTATGATGTGGATTGCATTAGGACATAAGGTTATGTGGAAGTGCACTTTATTAGACCTCATGAATACGAAAAAAGAAGAAGTAGCACAAAGAATTATAAATTACACAAAACAACCAAAGAAAAAGAAAAAAGAAAAAGTTGCTTTTGTAAATCCACATAAGAAGGGCAAAAATAATGGCTAATGAAAATAACGAGAAACTAACGCCAGAAGCCTATTACAATATGGCTGTAGAGTTAATAAAATCTAGGACTAAAGCAAACGCATTACTTTATAAATACATTACACTAGCAGAACAAGATGAGACATTATTTTTAGCATGCCAAATTATGCGTGCATTTTTATATAAAATACAAGGCATGTATCCAGAGTCTGAAGAAGTAGTAAACTATTTGCAATTGGCATTTATAGATAGGAATTACATTCTAAGAAAACAACAGAGAATAGGGATTGAAAGATTGGGGTATTTGCCAAAACCAATTCTAGATAAATGTACCAAAGGCAAAATTGTTAATTATGAATCATTAATTTTAAGTTTAGGTGGGCATATATTCAGAGATAAAATGACAGACCCAAATAGTGAAGAGTTTATTGCTCAAGAGATAAAACACTTTTTTAGTAGAAAAGAAATCATGGATATGTATGAGGCAGAAGAAAAGTTGATGGAACAAATGAATCCAGAGGAAATGTTGTTTAATCAAGAAATTCTACAAAGTGCCACAGACAAGTTAGAGGACGGAGATTTTAAGGAATGCTTAGAATTATGTTCAAAAGTAATCTTAAATCCTCTTGATCCTAAACCTAAGTTGCAACGAGATGAATTAATGATAGAGGCTATGTACTTGCAAGGTAGACCTGAAGACGTAGTAAACTTTGTAAATTCAAGTATTGATTTAAAGGATAACCCACGTTTTTTAGGAAAGGACGAGTACATGAGGAGTTTATTTTTAACTGCGAAAACTAGTGCAAACTATAAAGAAATAACAGAAAAGTTATCTGTACATGCCAATTTCCAAGAATTGATTGATTTGTATATTGAACACGATAAAGTTAAATATTTAGTTCCACATGTGGAAAGGATGATAAATAGTCCTCATTTTAAACCGCTAAATGCAGTAATGTTATTTAAAGGGTTATTAGATAAATCAGAAAGAGAGAAAGCCGAACTTGTACTTAAAGCATGTCTATATAAATTCCCAAGAGATTTCGTTACTCATTCAATGGTCAGTGCGTTTTTTGATTCATTGACTGATAAAGATTGGCATGAGGCTTTTGTAGATGATGACGATTTTGATAGTGAAATATCACAAGAATTTTTAGTGGAATATTTGCATTTTACAGCAAAATTGCTAAGTAATGCGATGCATCACTTAAATCTAAACGAAGGCGAAGTTACCAAATATGAAAACAATGTACTTACATTTTATATAGATGGCAAAAAAGAAGTAATTGAATTTAATCAAGCGATTGCTGCTATAAAGGAAGCGTATAAGCAACAAATTATGAAGGCAGAAGCATATAAAATTGCAACGCTAATGTTGGCACATTTTGGGGATATTCCTGATGTAGATTTAGCAATAACAACATTTATGTTAAACAGTCTTGACGTCCCAACTGAAACAAAGAGAGCATTTTTAGCATTTGAATTCTCTAGGTACAGATATCAAAAGGATTATATTTTTTCATTTGATAGAATATATATTCATGTACAAAGAAGAATGGATACACCTAAAAAGATATTGGGTACACAATATGAGTTTGCGTATTATTTAGCAATTATAAGTTTACTTGAAGTATATGAAATTAATTCAACGGAATATGAATCAATTGTATATGACCTCAGCGAAGAGATAAATGAACGCTTTAGAGCAAAGGATAAGGTACTTTCATTCTACGATTTAAAATTGCTCGCAAACGCTTTTCTTGCGGTGGCATGCGATGACGATGATGATGATTTTATGCAAGAGTTTAAATATGATAAAAAAATTAGAAGTATGGTAAAAGAATATTTTCTAAAGTCAGGAAGTTTCGGCGAGGAAGAAGAGCATGAGGTATCTTCACATGAAGCAATAAAAGATTATATTCTAACTAAAATACCTGAATTTGATCGTGTGTATGAAGAGAGAAATAAAGTAGAGAATTTTATACCAAAGTTGGCATCAATACGTTTTAATTCAACAAAAAAATAGATTAGTTTCTTTGCCTAGCAATCTCATACAATATGACGCCTGTAGCAACTGAAGCATTGAGGGAATTGATTTTTCCAAATTGAGGAATCGAAATAGTTTCATCACAGAGTTCTTTAGTTAAGGGACGAATGCCTTTCCCTTCGCTTCCAATTACAATTGCCATATTTGTTTTAAAATCAAAATCTTTAGGTTGACGACCATCAAAATCAGTAGCGAATACGAATACGTTGTTATCTTTTAAAGTTCGTATTGCATCATTTATATTTGTTACTTTTGCAATCAACATATGTTGTGAAGCACCAGCTGAAACTTTAATGACGGTATTCGTTACAGTTGCACAACGGTGTTTTGATATCACAATGCCATGGCAACCAAAGCATTCAGCACTTCTAATTATTGCTCCTAAGTTATGTTCATCTGTTATCTCATCAATTATTATTATATTTACAAATTCATTCCTAACTTTAGCAAGATCTAGTATGTCTTGAAGAGAGGAATATGTGAAGTCAGAAGTAACTGCTATAACCCCTTGGTGCGGTTTATTCTCAGAAATGCGGTCTAAAACCTTCTTATCTACGTAACTAATAAAGATGTTTTTTTCTTTCGCTAAGTTTTTTATAGCGAACAAACGTTCGTTTTCAATTTTTGAAACATATAATTTTTCAATGTTAGTGTCAGACTTTAAAGTTTCAATTACAGAATTTTTTCCGTATACAATCATATTAATCCTCAGTAGTAGCCAAAATAAATTTAATTAATTTTTCATAGTTGTTGGTTATAAAATAAAAACCCAAGAGGGCTTCAAAACCAGTTGCATATCTATATTCATCAATAGTTGCATGCTTTGCAGAAGTTAGAATTTTTAAATTTCGTGCCTTCTTAAATAGAGACAATTCATCCTCATCTAAAGTATCAATTAGTTTGTTCATAACTTTTGCTTGAGTTGTTGCCTTTACACATTGAGCAACTCGGTTATGAATTTTGCCAGTTTTATCCGTAGAGTTTAATCCACCATCAGTTCTCAAATATAACGATTGTACCGCATCTCCAATGAGTGCAAGAGACGAAGGATTGATATTTAATGCTTCCTCTTTACTTAACGGATTTGATATTGAAAACTCGGGCTTAAACATAAAAGAAGATTAACACAAAGCAACACCCGAATCAATAAAGAAAAAGGCGAAACATGTTCGCCACCTTGGTGCTCGAAGTCGGACTTGAACCGACAAGGTTTCCCGTACGATTTTGAGTCGTATGCGTTTGCCAATTTCGCCATTCGAGCAATGGAAACAATTTAGCACATTTGTCTTTGAATTTCAACAAATTAAAATCTGCTTTGGAGAACTCATATAATTTTAAAGTTATTAATTCACTGCGTTAGTGTGCTAAAGTGAAGCGGACGGCGTTGCACATAGGGGCAACACTAATCAAGGGTTATCAGTAATCTACAACTAGTAATATGTGGTATAATTTGCCTATGCAAATTGCTTTAAACAACGTAAGTTACACATATTCGTTAGCGGGGCATAGGACAGTTGTAGCCTTAAATGGGGTTACTTTTTCAATTGAGAAAGGTGAACACATTGCACTAATAGGTTCAAACGGATCTGGCAAATCTACGCTTGCAAAACTTCTTAATGGTCTATATTACCCAGTAGAAGGGAATATAACTGTAGATCAAATTAATACTAAAGAGAAAAACAAGGGATATGAAATACGAAGAAAAGTAGGAGTAATATTTCAAAATCCAGAGAATCAAATTGTAGCAACAATAGTTGAAGATGATGTTGCTTTTGGACCTGAGAACTTGGGCATGAACAGAGAAGAGATGAATAAGTGTGTTGATTGGGCACTAAACAAAGTTAATATGCAAGAGAATAGACATCGTATGGTTACAAAACTATCAGGAGGGCAAAAGCAAAGAGTAGCCATAGCAGGCGTACTTGCAATGAAACCAGATGTAATAGTTTTTGACGAATCAACCGCAATGTTAGACCCTAAAGGAAAACAAGACATTCTGGATGTAATGCGTGATTTAAAGAATGAGGGTATAACGATTATTCATATTACTCACAGCATGGAAGAAGTCGTTGATGCGGATAAAGTAGTTGTCTTAAATAACGGATGCATTAGATTTATCGGCACACCAGCAGACTTATTTGCATCAGAGAACATAAACAACTTAGGGATAGTGTTGCCAGATATTATTCAGTTAGCAAACAACCTAAAGAATAATACCGTTATTCCAAAAGAAGAAGTTATTTTAAACGAAGATGATTTAGTGGAGAGTTTATGCAAACGGCTGTTAAAATAACAAATCTTTCATTCACATATTCTAAACGAACTCCATATGAGAAGTTAGCATTAAAGAACATTAACCTTGAAGTACCAGAGGGTGAAATCGTAGGCATTATAGGCGAAACAGGTTCAGGGAAAAGCACATTAACACAGCACCTAAATGGATTGATAAAGGTTCAAGATAAAAAGAAATCTAAAGTTGAAATATATGGGAAGGATGTAAGAGTAAAAAAGAACCTACTAGAAGTAAGAAAGACAGTAGGGATGTGTTTTCAATATCCAGAGCATCAACTATTTGAAGATACAGTTGAAAAAGATATTTTGTATGGTCCAAAAAATATGGGATATAACAAGTCTGATTTCCCAATACTTTTAAACAAAGCAATGGGACTTGTGAATTTAGATGAAAGTTTCAAGAACAGAAATCCATTTCAAATTTCAGGTGGGGAGAAAAGAAGAGTTGCACTGGCAGGGATAATAGTAACCAATCCTAAGATACTTGTATTGGATGAACCAATGGCAGGACTTGATCCAGAAGGGAAAATTGAAATTAAAAAATTGATTAAACATCTACATACAGAAGTGTCCCCAACAATATTTTTTGTATCACATGACATGGATGATATTGCTGAAATAGTGGATAGGGTTGTTGTAATGAGCAATGGCGAGATAGTCCTAGATTCACCAGTACGAGAAGCATTTAATGACGAAAAAACCATCAAGGGGTTACATCTTGACATTCCAACGGCGCGTAGAATAGCAAATAAACTGATTTCGCGAGGTATCGAAATACGAAATGACATCTTAACTATGAAAGAATTAGAAGAAGAGATTATGAGGGTAAGCGGTGTTTAGAGATATTTCTTTTGGGCAATATTATCCAACAAATTCAATAATTCATAAGTTAGATGCTAGGGCAAAAATAGTCATGAACTTGTTGCTTGTAATTGGCGTCTTTATGATTAATTCATATTTTGGCTTTATGGTTGCAACAGCTTTGATTTTATTAATTATATTAATGGCAAAGTTGCCAATAATATCGGTCTTAAAATCCT
Source organism: uncultured Clostridia bacterium (assembly GCA_963532875.1). GTDB lineage: Bacteria > Bacillota > Clostridia > Christensenellales > CAG-917 > CAUTUX01. The sequence continues at coordinate 20,240 of CAUSLO010000012.1, forward strand.
TGCGAGGAATTTTATTCATCATTCTCTTTACATCAATCTTAAATATCTTTTTCTACGCACCAAAGGACAATCCACAAATCTTGGCACAATTAAAAGGTGCAACAATAACCGTACAAGGTATAGATCAAGCATTGAAGATTTTTTTAAGACTGGTCCTAGCAATTGGCGGAGCATCTATATTCTCATTAACAACAACTCCAGTAGAAGTTGCAAATGGAATTGAAGGACTACTAAAACCATTAAAAATAATTAAAGTTCCTGTTAGAGATTTAGCAATGATAATTAGTATCGCTTTGCGTTTTGTACCGACTATATTTGAAGAAGTAAACATGATTATGAGTGCTCAAAAATCAAGAGGTGCGAGTATTGATACTGGGAATGTTTTTAAAAGGATAAAAGCCTTGCCACCAATACTAATTCCGTTATTTGTAAATTCATTTAAACGTGCTGATGAATTAGCATATGCAATGGAATCAAGGTGTTATGGAGCAAGCAAGAAGACGGTCAAGTTGCATAACAACAAATTAAAAGTTCTAGACTATTTTGCCGTTCTACTAATCATTGGATTTGTAGTTTTTGTATGTCTTGACAGATGGGGTAACTATTGGGATATGGACAAGATGATTGGCATAAAAGGCATATTTAAAAAATATGTTTTCAAGGGGTAACAATGAGATACAAGGCGACGATAGCATATAACGGAACAAACTTTGCAGGTTGGCAAATTCAAAAGAATGCCACAACCATTCAGGAGGCTATCCAGAAATCCATGACAGAGTTGTTTAAACAAGATGTCTCTATCATAGCAAGTGGAAGAACAGACGCAGGAGTTCATGCATTAGGGCAAGTTATACACTTTGACTTAGATACAAAAATACAACCAGAAAAAATCCCATACATCCTTAATGCAAATATTGATAAAGACATTCAAATGCTAGACTGCTGTGAGGTGAAGGAAGACTTTCATGCACGATATTCAGCAAAAGAAAAAACATACGAATATAAGATGTATGTGAGTAGAGTACCAATACCAATTTTTGACACATATGCCTGGCGACTAGTTGAATATCCGAATGTGGGAAAGATAAGAGAAGGGATGAAATATCTTGAGGGAGAACATGACTTTAGATGTTTTATGGCGTCGGGCAGTTCGGTAGAAAATACAGTAAGAAGAATTTTTTCATGTGAACTTATTCAAGATAGGGAGTTAAAATTTATTATCAAAGGAAACGGTTTCTTATATAATATGGTAAGGACAATAGTTGGTACACTTGTTGATATAGGATATGGCAAGCACGAACCAGCATATATAAAACAAATAATAGAAAAAAAAGATAGAACATTGGCTGGCAAAACAGCCCCAGCCAAAGGTTTATGTTTGATTGAAGTACAATATTGAGAGAGTGAGATATGGAAACAACAAGTAATTTTATAGAAGATATAATTGATAAAGAGATACAAGAAGGGAAACACAAAACAATCATAACTAGATTTCCTCCAGAGCCTAATGGATATTTGCATATAGGACATGCAAAAGCCCTATGCATCAACTTTGGGGTGAAGGCGAAATACAACGGTAAATGTAACTTGAGATTTGATGACACTAACCCAAGCAAAGAAGATGTAGAGTATGTCAATTCAATCAAGGAAGATATAAAGTGGTTGGGGTTTCAATGGGATAAAGAATTGTACGCATCAGACTACTTTGATCAAATGTATAAATTGGCATGCAAACTAATCAAAGATGGGAAAGCATATGTTTGCGATTTATCATCAGATGAAATCAAGAACACACGTGGAACCTTTGAAGTACCAGGAGTTGAGAGCCCATATAGGAATAGAACAGTAAAGGAAAATCTAAAACTTTTCAAAGAGATGAAAGAAGGCCAGTATGCAGATGGTGAAAAGGTCTTAAGAGCAAAGATAGATATGAGTTCTCCAAATATAAACATGAGAGATCCTGTTATATACAGAATCGTAAGAGCAACTCATCATAGAACTGGTGATAAGTGGGTAATATACCCAATGTATGACTTTGCACACCCATTAGAAGATGCAATCGAAGGGATTACACACTCTCTTTGCTCATTAGAATTTGAAAATCACCGTCCTTTATATGATTGGGTAGTAGAGAATACAGGATTCAAAAAAAGGCCTAGACAGATAGAATTTGCAAGATTAAATTTAGATAATACTGTAATGAGCAAACGTTTCTTAAAGCGACTTGTTGATGAAGGTGTTGTTTGGGGATGGAATGACCCAAGAATGTCAACATTGTCAGGATTAAGAGAAAGAGGTTACCCAGCAAGTGCAATTCGTGATTTTTGTGGACGTATAGGTGTAGCGAAGGCAGATAGTAAAGTATCTATACAGTTATTAGAGCATTGTGTACGTGAAGAATTAAACAGAACTGCAACGAGAGTTATGGCTGTTTTAGATCCGTTAAAAGTTATCATTGACAACTATGACAAAGTTGAAACTGTAAAAATAGAAAACAACCCACAAGATAAAGAAGCGGGAGAACACGAGACAAAGTTTACAAAGGAAATCTATATAGAGCGTGAAGATTTTTCTACTAATCCGCCACCAAAATATTATAGATTGAAAAAAGATGGGAATGTTAGACTTAAAGGAGCATACGTAGTTGAGTACGCCTCACACAAAGAGGATAAAGACGGAAACGTAATCGAAGTGCATGTAAATTTAATAGAAGGTACAAAGTCTGGAGAGGAAGGATCAAATATTAAAGTAAAAGGAACAATCCATTGGGTTAGTGCAGAATATTGCGTAGACATAAAAGTTAATGAATTTGGATATTTAATAAATGAGGCAGAAGGAGATTATATGGATAGAGTTAATAAAGACTCTTTGAAAATTCTTTCTGCTAAAGGTGAAGAATTTTTGAAAACCGCCAAGAAGGGAGACAGATTTCAATTTATGCGTAAAGGATATTATGTCTTACGTGAAGGCTTAGAATTTAACAGCATTGTCTCTTTGAAGGATGGTTTCAAATAATGCTTTCTCTTCATTCATTTGCTAGTAGCAGTAAAGGTAATTCTCATGCAGTTATTTGTGAATCGGGAATTATACTTGTTGACGCAGGCATTTCATGCAAGAGAATTAGACAGGGACTTGAAAGCATTGGCAAATCATTAGACGACGTACTAGGAATCGTATTTACACATAGCCACATAGACCACGTTAGCGGGTTTAAAGTCTTATCCAGCGAATGCGTACCATATGTTTCACGAGAACTTTTATCACAGTTAAAAAGTAAGTGCGACAGAAAGTTTGTGTATGAACTTCAACAAAACTTTGATGAGGGATTTAAAATAGGAAATGTTTTTGTTAAACCATTTGAGGTTATGCATGACTCTGATCCAACATATGGATATACATTTGAAGATGAATATAACAAAGTTGGAGTCTGTACAGATATAGGTATGGTTACGCCTAATGTTGAGTCATCATTGATGGGATGCAGTGAAGTGATATTAGAATCAAACTATGACCCATTTATGCTAGAGACTGGACCGTATCCATTAGATTTAATATTCAGAATTAAAGGGGACTTAGGACATCTATCAAATGAGGAATCAGCAAGATTATGTGAGAAATTAGCAAAGACAGGAACAAACAAAATAGTACTTGCACATTTGAGTGAAACAAATAACAGACCAGAATTAGCACTAGAGGAAGTGAGAAAAAAACTAAAAGGAACGAATGTTGAGTTGTCGGCAATGTTTGTAGCGGAAGAGTTTAGAGATGAAAAGTACTAGAAAATATATAACAGCCCAAATGGGAATAATGTTTTTTATCGTCGCTGAATTGCTAGCGAGCATTATCAGTAATATTAATTCAAGGGTAGGTGGTTTAGTTGTTACAATAATTTTGAGTGCATTAAGTCCATTCATTTTAATAATAACCTATTTCACACTTTGTCCAATTATGAAGATTAGCATACCTGAGATAGGACAACTAAAGAAACCAATCAAACCTTTATCACTTTTACTTATACCCTTAATTGCTATTATTTTATTAGTCATATTTACACCGATTACAAACTGGGTGAGAAAATTATTTGACTTGATTATTGAAAAAGCGTTTCGCAAAAAACTTGAACCGTTCAATCCTTTGGGCGACTTTGGTGGACCTGTAAAATCAATTCTTATCGGGACATTTCTGTTGGCAGTCTTGCCTGCACTTGGAGAAGAACTGATATTTAGAGGAGCAGTACTTTCGGGATTTAAAACCATGGGAACGAGCAAGGCGGTACTACTTTCAGCACTTTTGTTCTCATTATTTCATATGAATGTTGATCAAACGATATACCAATTCGTTTTAGGTGTTATATTGGCGGTGTTTGTTTTGATATCAGGATCAATAGTAGCAAGTATCTTGTTGCACTTCCTAAACAATTTTTTCGCTATTCTATATACATACTTAATAGAACCAAAAATAGGAAAAGCACTGGAGAACTTTGGAAATAATATTTATGCAACTGATGTTGTAGCGATACTTGTTGGCTTAGTATTCCTTGTTATATTGATATATTCTTTTTATTATATTAACAGAGTTGAATATATAGAACATATTGAACAAGTAGGCGAGGACGATTTCAAAGTAACCGTCAAAAGAGAAAGTTATTTTAAGGGCTTGGGGAATTGGTTCAAATATATGTTTACAAAGCGTGGCATGCAAAGAGTTAATCTGGCATTAGAAACATATAATGACGTGCCATATATAGGAACAAAAAACCAACCAATGCTAACGGTATATATAGTCTTTGCATTAAGTGGAGCCTGGTGGATAGCCGAATTAATTATTAGAATTGCACGGAGTTAAGTAGTGGATAAAAGAAGGAAGTTTGTTAATTCATTATATTTTCTAGTAATAGTTTCAAGTTTGCTAGTTAATATAGCCACGTCTTTCATGTATCAAAAAGGCATATTCGACAATGACCCTACAGGGTTAAAAAGCGACTCATTTTTCACCATGTTAACTCAATGGCTTTTATTTACAACAATTCCACTAACTGCGTATGCAATATATAAAAAGACAAACAAAAATGACAACACAAAAATTAGCGAAGATTTTGGATTTAATGTATTTACTCCAAAGATGGCATTGCAATCTTTTGTCTTATTTCTATTTGTAGGCACATTAACATTAACAGTAATCTTATTAAACTATTTAATTATCCTACAGCCAATGGGATATGCATTTTATTCAAGTAGTGATAAGTACACAAAAGTATGGCATTTTTTGCTTGGAGTTTTCCTTACTGGGATATCCCCTGCTTTTGGAGAAGAAATATTCAATAGAGGATTGTTATATAGTGCACACAAAAAATCGCCAACAGAATTTATTTTGCGTAGTGCTTTGTTATTTGCATTAATGCATCAGAATATCCAGCAGTTCGCATATACATTTTTATTCGGTGGACTAATCGCATGCATGATGTACTACACAAAATCTATTTGGTGTGGAGTTCTAGTGCACTTTTTAAATAATGGTTTGCAAGTCCTATATCAATTTGCAGGAGACACAAAAGATCCATCTTTACATTGGTTGGTAGTAATACAAGAACGCTTAAGTATACCTTCAACAAGCATTGGTATCGTGTTGTTTTTAATGAGAATAGTTGGATGCACAGTTGGCGTGGTTGGAGTGTTGTTGTGGATGAAACGTTGTGCAAAGAAAAGAGACCTCCTTTCCAACACACAGTTGTTGCCAGTTAACTTGTATGACGTAAAGCAACCAGTTCCAACAGAAACACAAGAACCACAAAGACTTGATACAGGGGAATATCTAAGAGGAACTTGGAAGAAAGATATTCCATATTTCCTAGCAGTTGGTTTTGGAGCAGTAATGACCGCAATGAGCCTAGCATGGAGAAGTATTGGGCTGTGAAAATCAATTTAATTTGTATTGGAAAAGTTAAAGAAAAATATTTAAATGAAGCAATTAATGAATATGCGAAGAGACTTAGGTTATGGGCAACATTAAACATAATTGAAGTTGATGAAGGGAATTTCAACAAATCAGATAACGAAATCAAAGAAATAGAAGGGAGTAGACTCAAAAGTAAAATCAAAGGATACTTAGTTGTTGCGTGCATAGAAGGACAACAAAAAACTAGCGATGAATTGTCAAAAGAAATATCAAAGTTGCAAGTAGATGGCGTCAGTGAAATAAGCATTGTAATCGGTGGCAGTTTGGGTGTTTCAAAAGAGATATTAGATATGGCTGATTGCAAATTGTCATTTTCAAAGATGACGTTTCCACATCAGTTATTTAGAGTGATGATGCTTGAACAATTATATAGAGCATTTTCAATTATTAACAATAGTTCATATCATAAATGAAAGAAGAAAGGTTTATGCAAGTTTGCATAGCAGAAGCAAAAAAAGCATTGAGACATGGAGATATACCAGTAGGTGCTGTAATTGTCAAAGGCAATAAGGTTATTGCAAAGGCACACAATCAAAAAGAAAAGAAAAAATGCAGTATATTTCATGCGGAAATAATAGCGATTCAGAGAGCAAGTAAGAAGTTAAAAAATTGGCATTTAGATGGATGTGAGATTTATGTAACACTTGAACCCTGCCAAATGTGCCTATCGGCTATCGAACAATCACGAATTTCAAAGGTATATTATGGAGCAAGTGCAGATAATAAAAATCTCAATATTGTTAATGTGTTCCAAAATATATATAATAGTAGAGTAGAGTTCAGTGCAGGTCATATGGAAGGGGAGTGCAAGGAACTTTTAAAAACATTCTTCGCAAGATTAAGGGAAAGTAAGAGGGGAAATGAGCAGTCAAAGTGCAGCGGCAGTTGAGCCAATGCGAACTATTGGAAATAGGACAATTAGAAAATATAACGCAGAGTTTGGGAAAGCAGATTTACCACTAAGAGCCAAACTATATGGAAAGAAAGGCAAAGAGGCATTATCAATTCTAGGGAAAGGAATTGCTAAGGCTTGGTCAACACCAGCCAAAGGACGTCATATTCCTATTAAGGAATTTGTAGCATATTCAGGATATACATTTGGTGTATCTAGTTTTTATTCTTGGGTTACAGCATTAGCAACTGCAGTTAATATTCCATATTACTATGGAGTAAAAGCGATACATGGTTATTTAATCATTCTGTTATCTGTTGTTATCAATATGGTAATTCAACCATTTATAGCAAAGATGTTTGAGAATACAAACACTAAGTATGGGAAATATAAACCATTTGTGTTGTTAAGTATTCCAGCAATGTCTCTGTTAACAATCCTCATATCCATACTGCCGATGGGGAAGGTGGACAATATAGGTAATACGATATACGTATATCTGACATTTATTCCAGCAGGGTTACTGAACGGAATTATGTATTTCATGTGGCAGACATTCCCATCAATCATTACGCCACACGAGCAAGAACGTGTAGATATCATAAGCCCAGCACAAATCGTATTTGGAGCAGCACCAAGTGTTCTACAAGTAATCAGAGGGCCATTAAGAGTTTTATGTACAAAAAAGTTTGGAGACGAACTTTGGGAAGTACGTATCGTTGGCGTATTGATGGCAATTGTAGGATTTGCACTTGTTCTAAGTATTTTAAGAGTTAAGGAAAGAGTATACGTAGTAAATAAAGATAAACAAAGTTCAATGGATGCAAAGACGATAATTAAGGAATTGTTCGCCAACAAGCCGTTAATTATTTTATCACTTGCATTAATGATAGGAAGTTTAAGACTATTCCCAAAAGAATTTATACAACTAATATTCCAAGTTAATTTATCACCAGATATTAAGTCAGCATTAAACTTTATAGGTGTTCCATTAACAATAATAGGATTTGCGACAACCGTTGCAACAGTGCTGTTACCATTGCTCACAAGGAAAATGAGCAAAAGAGCAATCATGGTTGTCTTTACGCTATTGATGGCGGCTGCATATGGATCCGTAGCACTTGTTGGGTTTTCAAGGGTATCAGGCAAAATTATAGAAGTTACAAATAAAGGTAATACATTTAAGTTAGACATCCTTGCAACAATTATTTTAACAACGGTATTCTTCCTTGTATCAGTAACCCCAGAGTTATTGCTTATTCCAATTATGCTGGGAGAAATATGCGATTATCAACAAAGTATATCTGGTAGAAGATATGAAGGACACATCCAAAATTTCTTATTCGTTATGCCTTTAGTTGCTATGGCAATAGGAAGATTAATGGTAGAACCAATACAAAGAAAGATTGGTTTCCAACCGAGCGATTACGTATTTAATAATAAGATTACACAATACACAACTGCCCAAATACAAACAGCCAATAAATGGTTTAGGGTTGTATTTATCATAGGGGCTGTTGCGGCGTTAGCCATGGGCTTAATTTTACTTCTATATCCACTATCTAAGAAGAAACATCAAGAGGCAATGGAAAAGATTAAAGCGAATTCTGTTGATGTTGCAGTTGCAGAGAAGAGAAGAGTTGTAGTAGAAAAATCTCGTATATTCCTTGCTAATGAATATAGTCATTTGAGAAGAGTAAGAAACACAAAGAAAAGTTTGGCATTAAATAAACAGTTACGTATGGTTGTTGGTACTGTTAAAAGATTAGAACGTCAAAGTCAATACATGAATGGACTTCAGAACGTTTGTAACGCAAATAACAGTTTACGCAAACTCAACAAAATATCAAGAGCATGCAAAGTAAATAACTATGTTAATATGACAGCACGTAAATCTATGCGTAATATGCTTTTAGGATAGGAATTAATTTACACAATCTAGTTGAAAATAAAACAAATTAGAATTAATTTATATGCTATACTCTCATCTTTGACAGTTGTGGGCACACCAACCCACGAAAACCCCAGTAAAACAG
>CAUSLO010000013.1:0-28804 GCA_963532875.1 uncultured Clostridia bacterium
CTTGTTTACTGACTATTTAGGGGGTTCGTGAGCCTGCAAGTGTCAAAGATGAGATGATACAACAGCAATTGGTTATTGACTAGTTAGTTCTTGTTTACTTTATAGTGTTATTAAATTAAAATAACTTGTATATCGCTCAAGGAGAGTTATGAACTTACTTTCAGATTATATTGCAAAAACAGAGTTTAAAACTTATGACAAATTCAAAGACCTTTCTATTAATTATCCAGATAACTTTAACTTTGCATATGACGTTGTTGATAAGTACGCTCAATTAGATCCTAACAAAAAGGCACTAGTTTGGTGCGACTCTGAAGGTGATGAAAAGATATTGAATTTTAAAGAAATATCAGAGCAATCAAATCAAGTGGCTAATGCTTTTTATAAAATAGGCTTACGTGAGGGTGATTGTATTATTACGATGCTTAATAGACGTTGGGAATATTGGGTGGTTATAAATGCATGTTGCAAACTTGGTGTTACAATTATCCCTGCGACACACTTACTTACACCAAAAGATATTGCGTATAGATGTAACAGTTCTGAAGCAAAATTATTAATTGCCACAAGCGAACCTGAATTGATTAATCATATTGGTTATGCACTTCCTAAATGTTCAACAATACAAGAATGTATTTACACAAAAAAAATTAAAGGCTTCCGTACAATTTTAGAAATATCTAAAAATGAATCAACTACTTTATCATCCGAAATTACTCGTCCTGATTCAAAAGGAAATATGCTCTGTTATTTTACATCTGGGACAACTGGTCTACCAAAGATGGTTCAACATAACTACTTTTATCCTCTTGGGCACATAATCACTGCAAAGTTTTGGCAAAGAGTTGTTGATGACGGAATACATTTCACAATGGCTGAAACTGGATGGGCTAAGTGCAGTTGGGGAAAAATATTTGGTCAATGGATTTCTGGAAGTGCTGTTTTTGCATATGACTACAACGGAAGATTTACACCTACAGATATTCTTCCACTTATTAAAAAATATGGAATTACTACGTTCTGTGCACCTCCAACAATTTATAGATTTTTAATTAAAGAAGACTTATCCGTATATGACTTTTCATCATTGACACATTGCTCTACAGCAGGTGAAGCACTGAACCCTGAGGTTTATAAGCAATTCTACAATGCAACAGGTCAAAAAATATATGAAGGTTTTGGACAGACGGAAACAACTGTTATATTGGCAAACTTTCCATGCATTAAAAGAAAACTTGGTTCTCTTGGATTACCAAGTCCTATTTATGATGTACGACTACTTGATGATGATGGGAATGTTATAACTGACAACTCAGTTGGAGAAATTTCAATTAGAATCAAACCAAATCAAATTGGATTAGTTAGCAATTACAAAAACGCTCCAGAACTTACTCAATCTGCTTTAGGTGGTGAGTTCTACCGCACAGGTGATTTAGCCTCAGTTGATCAAGACGGATACTTTTGGTTTGAAGGCAGAAAAGATGACATCATTAAATCTAGTGGATATCGTATTGGCCCATATGAAGTTGAATCGGCATTAATCGAACATCCGTCAGTTCTTGAATGTGCGATTACTGGTGTTCCAGATCCAGTTCGTGGACAAATAGTTAAGGCGACTATCGTATTGCAAAAGAAATATAGCCCAAGTGATGAACTTAAAAAAGAATTACAAAACTATGTAAAAACAGTTACTGCTCCATACAAATACCCACGTATTATTGAATTCGTTGAGGAATTACCAAAGACAGTATCTGGCAAAATACGTAGGATTGAAATCAGAAATAAAAGTTCACAACCTATTCAATAGCTGCTTTTGCTTCTTTTACTATATCCTCTACCGTTAAGTTAAATACTTCAGATAAGTATGCTTGTTTACCAACTTCTCCAAATTTATTAACAACACCTATTCTTTTAATTTTAGTTGGATATTCTAATGCACATGTTTCGGCAACTGCACTATGTAACCCACCATATACGCTATGGTTTTCACAAGTTACTATCCCTTTGACCTTTTTAGCCAAGTTTATAACGGCTTCACTATCAAGTGGCTTCCATGTATGTATATTTACAACTTCTGCGGATATTCCTTCATTTGCCAGTATTTCTGCTGCCTTAAGTGCTCTATCAACCATTATCCCAGAAGCAATAATCCCGACATCATTTCCTTCTTTTAAGGTTATTGCTGTTCCTACTTTAATCTTTGATTTGTCATCATAAATTTGTTCAGTTTTCTTTCTGAACATCCTTATGTATGTAGGACCTTTTTGTTTAATAATTTGTGGCAATGCTTTTTTCAACATTGTTGCATCTGTTGGTTCAAAGCAAACCATATCTGGCACCGCTCTCATTAAAGTCATATCTTCAAAAGGCATATGTGTTCCACCGTTGGCTTCAGCCATTATTCCTGGATCACTTCCTACAATTTTAACTGGCAACTTTGCATATGCTGCCGAGATAAAGATTTGGTCATAACATCTTCTAGTTGCAAATGGTGCAAAACTAAATACAAATGGGATTTTACCCATACTTGCTAATCCTGCAGCGACACCTATCATGTTTGCTTCAGCAATACCTACGTTTATAAATCTATCTGGGAAACGTTCTTTGAAAATCTTCGTTGCATGACAACTCATTAAGTCTGCGTCAAGCACAACAATTCTATCATCCTTTTCAGCAATGCTAACTAGTTCCTCAGCCATTGTTTGTCTAACTTCTTTTGCGTCTAACATTATTTTACCCTCCCAGTTTCTTTTCTCCATAACTCTTCGGGAATTGGCATACTATGACAGTTTGCAACCCCTTCTGTAAATGATGCACCTTTACCTTTAATAGTTCTAAGTACAATCATCGTTGGTTTTTTATCTTGTGCTTTTGCTGCATCAATTGCGTTAGAAATTTCTTCAATATTATGACCATCGACGTCAATTACATTAAAGTTAAATGCTTTCCACTTATCAACAATTGGTTCTAATTTGTTTATACTTTCAACTGGCCCATCTAATTGCATCTTGTTTGAATCAAGCAAAACAATTAAGTTATTTAGTTGTCTACTTCCTGCAAACATACTTGCTTCCCAAATTTGCCCTTCCTGACTTTCTCCATCACCGATAAAGCAATATATTGTGTTATTCAATCCGTCCAATTTAGATCCTATTGCCATACCAACAGCAGCAGACAACCCCTGTCCAAGAGATCCTGCTGTCATATCAATTCCTGGTGTTTTATTCATATCACAGTGTGAAGGCAACTTAGTTCCATTTTGATTCAATGTTGTCATCCATTTTTTTGGGAAAAATCCTAAATCGCATAACACTGCATACATAGCAGGTCCTGCATGTCCTTTTGACATTACAACTCGATCTCTTTCATGCATCTTTGGATTTTTTGGATCTATATTTGCTTTGTCATAATATATGCAAGTTAATGCATCCATGACTGACATTGATCCACCAATATGTCCTACTCCAAAGTGCCCGATTATCTCAATTGTATCGTGTCTCAACTTTAGAGCTTTCTCTTGAAGAAATTCTAATTTTTCCTTATCCATTTTGTCCCCCTTAAAAATATCCCTAATTAAAAGTATATTCCTCTAAAAATCGGTTTTCAATGGTGTTTTTTTCTTTTTCCTAATAATTTTTACGCTTGAAATGGCTATTTGGTATATCAAGAATGCTCCTACAAATACACAAAAGGTTAATGCGTATATGTTCACAACATCTCGTCGGATTTCAGTAATCTTAAACTCGCTATTATTTGTTAAGTCTAATACTTGCAAGTTCTTTGGCAGTCCCTTCCTTGATTCAAAGTTTGGGTTATCTTTTAATATAAGGCTTGATACATTTTCTGAATACAAATAGTATGCAATTGTTTTAATCTCATATTTTTCTGAACTTGCATACGCTTTATGCTCTGCGTCAATCTTTTCTAAATTGAATTTATATACTTTCCTATATTTTTCTGTTCCGAAAGTTTTTGCATATTCGCTCTTGACTGTATCGTATTTATCTTTTGTTAATTCAAATCCAATGTAGTTTCCCTTATTAGGACGTGGATTCAAAATTCTTGGGAAATGTGCTATATCTTCATTCTTGATATCTTTTTTATCCGTTACGTACTGCTCAAGTTTTTCTCTTTCTGGTATTTCGCTTATAGACGCTCTGTGTGTAACGTATACATATCTGCCAATGACATATGAACCGTCCTTTTGTGGCAATAAGTGCTCGGTTACGTAGTAATAGAATTTAAAATCTGCAACCTTATCATTATTTTTAAAATTACCTGCATTATATTTTGTGTATTTAATTGAAATCATTACAACTAAAACCAAAAGGGCTGCAAACAATACAGTCGCAAAGCTTACAATTATCTTTTCTAATTTGCTTTCTTTTTCGTTATACAAACTTTTCTAATTCCTCAAGTGTTTTCTTAAATTCTTGTTGTGCAAAGTCATATTTTTTTTTGTCTGTTAGGTCAATATCTACTATTTTTAGTATGTCTAATGGGGTCAATGCACTTCCCATTGATAAAAACTCTTTATATTTCTTGATATAACTTTCACCTTTTTCAAGTATGTTATTTGCAATATTAACTGCTGCAGTTAGTCCTGTTGCGTACTTGTATACATAGAATGCTGAATAGAAATGTGGAATCCTTGCCCATTCATACCTAACTAAATCATCCAATACAAGATCATTTCCATAATACTTTTTATTTAGATCAAAATAGAAATCACATAAACTCTTCTCTGTGATAGAATTTCCACTTTCAATCAAATTGTGTGCGTATACTTCAAACTCTGAGAACATTGTTTGTCTATATATTGTGGTTCTAAACATATCAAGATAATATGACAACAAATATTTCTTTTCGTCCCCTTCTGCATTCTTAATTAGATGTTTTAACAAAAGTACTTCATTTACAGTTGAAGCAATTTCTGCCAAGAATATTACGTAATGTGATTTGAAATATGGTTGTTTTTTGTTGCTATAGAAACTGTGCATTGAATGACCTAATTCATGAGCAATTGTGAAAATATCATGAACCGTTCCTTCAAAGTTCAATAGGACAAATGGGTGTGAGTTATAGTTCCCCCATGAGTATGCTCCCGATCTCTTTCCTTTATTCTCATATACGTCAATCCATCTACTCTCAAAGGCATTTTTAATATTGGTATTATATTCCTCACCTAATACCTTGGTTGCTTCAATAACTATATTTTTTGCTGTTTCGTAATCATATTCTTTTTTGAGTTCTTTAGTTATTGGAACGTATAGATCGTAAAATCTTACTTCGTCTAGCCCTAGCAGTTTTTTTCTTAACCCTACGTATTTATGCATTGTCTCAAGATTTTCATTAATTGATTTAATTAGAGTTTCATAACATTTTGGCGATACTTCTTCTTCATACATAGAGGCATCTAAAGAATTCTTGAATTTTCTAATTTTAGCAAGTACCCAATCTACCTTAACACTTCCCGCATAGTTTGAGGTCAATGTGTTTATATATTTCTTATATTCATTAAACATACTTTCAAAGGCACTTTTTCTAACTTCTCTATTTGGGTTTTGTAACATCTTTGAATATGTCGCATGACTGATTTCTACTACTTCATCATCTTCATTTTTGATTGGATCAAAGTGAGCGTCTACATTATCAAACATAGAAAATGTATCATGATATCCATCAAGACATAGCCCAAACTCTTTTATTAGTTTTTCTTCCTTTTCGCTGAGAATTAACTTTTTATCTCTCAATATACCCTCAAAGTATCTTGAATACTTTTTAAACTTAGGATTTTCAATTAATTCTTTTAACTTAGCATCATTAAATTTAGAAATTTCAGGAACTACAAATGCACTTAATGTTGATGCATCATTTGCTGCAAAATCAACTCTCATTGACATATCGACGGCGTTTTGATTTGTTCCGTCTTCATCTTTTCGCATATGTGCATATTGAATTAAATCACTTAATACTATGCTTTGCTTTTCTTTAAACTTAAGCATTTCAAGCAAAGTATCGTCATCAGAAAGTTTACCTTTCCACTCTGTTATCTTAGTTGAATTTTTTTTGTATTTAATTAAAGCGTTCTCAAACTTTTCATCGTTCTCAAAAATGTCACTAATATTCCACTTAAATTCTTCAGAGATTTCATCCCTTGTTCTTACTTTCATATTACTCCTAGCCGTCGTATAAATTTTCATCAAAGAATTCTGCAGTTGAGGTGAGATGTAACCCCATCTTTTTTAATGGTAACTCATCTGCTTTATTCATGATGTGTGAACTGTGTGCCTCAAGCCCATATAGACTTTCTAACTGTTCAGATGCTCTCTTTGCTAAATCGTCTGACGTAGCACAAATTTGAAGAGCCAACAACGCTTCTTGCAAAGTCAATGCATTCGTATTCTCTCTCAATATTTCTGTTTTCAATTTTATGATAGGTTCTATTATTGTTGGCTGTATTAATTTTACATTGTCATCAATATTCGCCAAATACTTAACTGCATTAAGTACACAAGCGGTTGCCTCTGATACGTATATACTTCTCTTTCCAGTTATTACTTTGCCATCATCCAACTTTATCGCCATAACTACTGAATTAACTTTATTTGCTCTTTCTTCTGCAATTTGAACGATATCACGATCTGCAACTGTTAATTGCAACTTACTCATTAACAATTCTAACTTAGATATAGTCGCTCCATTAGACTTACCCAACCTTTGATTACATAACTCTTTTAGATATCTTCTGATTATTTCCATCTTTGCCGCTTCTTGGCATACTTCGTCGTCTGTTATACAATCACCTACCATATTTACTCCCATATCTGTTGGAGATTTATATGGACAGTTATTATTAGTGATTTTATCGTATATGCTCTTAACAACTGGGAATACTTGTATATCACGGTTATAGTTTACTGCGAACTCGCCATATGCCTCATAGTGATAATGGTCTACTTTGTTTTCATCTCCCAAGTTTGCCGTTGCTGCTTCATATGCAATATTAACTGGATGATTGATAGGCAAATTCCAAACTGGGAAAGTTTCAAATTTTGCATATCCTGCTTTTTGATTGTTTTTGTATTCGTAGTATAACTGACTTAAGCACGTAGCCAATTTACCGCTTGCTGGACCTGGGGCAGTTAAAACTACTAAAGGCTTCTTGGTTTCAATATACGGATTTGCTCCATATCCTTCATCAGAAACAATAGTTGATACGTCCGTTGGATATCCCTTTGTCGGTCTGTGTATATATACTCTTATTTTTCTGTTTTCTAACTTCTGTTTATATTCTTCAATACCTTTTTGTCCATCAAACATTGTTATTACTACAGAGTTTAACTTAATCTTCAGTCTTGAAAAATTATCAATTAATCTTTCTACTTCACTTGAGTATGAGATTCCATAATCTGCCCTAATCTTATTTTCGTTGATGTCATTTGCATTTATACAAATAATGATTTCAGCAATGCTTTTTAATTTCTCAAGCAAGTTAATTTTTGCGGATTTATCAAAGCCAGGCAAAACTCTTTCGGCATGTAGGTCATCAAATAACTTACCACCAAATTCAAGGTATAACTTTTCGTATTTGCGGACTCTCTCCTTAATCCTAGCGAATTGTTTTTCCATGTATAACTGACTATCGAATCCACATTTCATACTTAAACCTCTAATCTATTCTATCTGTCAATACTGGCACTATTCCCTCAACCTTGAACTTACTCAATTGATCTCCAGGTGCTAGCCTCGTTAATACCTTTATGTCTTCAGTGTTAATTGTTCCTGTTTTTCTTGTTGTTATGAGCAAGATATCAAATGGTTCTCTGACGGTATCCAAGTATACTAATTCGTCCTTTACGACTTTTCCGTTATTAGTCTGTTCTAAAGGAACTAACTTCAAACCAACTTGTCCACGTCCACCCATTGCAAGTGTTGGAATGATTACTCTCTTAAAGTATCCATTTCTTGTCACAACAATGAGTTCTCCTTCATCTTTTACAAAAACACCAAATGCTATTTTATCTTTTTCTTTTAGAGTTATACCCCTAACCCCTTGTGCTTTTTTGCCTTGAACGGATATTTCATTGACATCATATGACAAAGTCATACCCCCTTCGGTTACTAAAAGCACCCTTGTTTCCTCTTCTTCGGTCTTTAGATCAACATTTAACAAGTCATCTCCTGGCACTAAAGTTATTGCTGGAGTTATCTTTTTCACATTGCTAAATTCGGTTACGTCTGTTCTTTTTACTATTCCGCCCTTTGTAAAGAATACAAATTCCCCAACTGGCGTTGCGTTAAAGAAGAAATATTTAATTATCTTTTCGCTACTTTTTGCCTCATCGCACATATGGACTGTTGTTAGACCTTTATCTTTCCACTTTCTTTCTTTTATCTTTGCAAGGTCAACTTTGATTATATTTCCCTTATCTGTGAACCCAAATATTGTTCCTCTATTACTTACTGAAACTGCTTGAATTGGCAAGTCTTCTTTTTCATAGTTGGTTAAGTCTGTTCTACCGATTGTATAACTTTTCTTTGGCATAAATTTTGTGAGCCCACTTGTATACAATACCAATACACCTTCAATATTCTCTTCAAGAACTTTTTGTTTAATTGCCTTTGCCTGTTCAGTTGTAATCTCTTGAGAAATTGCAGTTTGTCTTGGGGCATTATATTTCCCCTTTATTTCGCCTAATTCTTTTTTCAAAACGTTGTATTGCTTTGCTTTAGATTTAATTACACTTAAGCAATATGCAATGGTTTTTTCTAGCCTTTCTAACTCTTCTTGCAATGTGTGGATTTCTAACTTAGTTAAGGATTTCAATCTCATGTCTACGATTGCCTGAGTTTGAACTTCGCTTAATCCAAATCTTTCAGCCAATCTTTCACGTGCATGTGCCGTTGAGTCTGATGTTTTAATAATCTGAATTACTTCATCAATATTGTTAATTGCAATTAGCAAACCTTGTACAATTTCACGTCTTGCCTCTGCAACCTTTAACTCATATTGGGTTCTATTTAAAATAATATTTCTTTGATATTCGATGTAGTGTTGAAGAATTGGAATTAATCCCAACAACTCAGGCTTACCATTTACGATTGTGAACATGTTGTATCCGAATGTTGTTTCAAGAGATGTCTTTTGATACAAGATATCTAAAATCCTTTCAATCCTTGCCTCTTTTTTGCAACGGATTACTCCTCGCATTCCTAACTTGTCGCTTTCGTCTACAACTTCAATGATGTTGTCTAATTCTGCATACTTTCCAGATTCTTGCAACGCTTCAATTTCTTCAAGTATTTTCTGCTTTGTTGTTGTGTATGGAATTTCTGTCATTACAAGACATCTCTTCCCATTCTTTTCATTTTCAACTTTAACTGTTGCTCTTACTCTTACTTTTCCATTACCTGTTTTATATATATCAACAAAAGAGTCATCTTGATATACAAGTCCCCCAGTTGGGAAGTCGGGTCCTTTGATAATCTCTAACAACTCCTCAACTGTTATGTTTGGATTTTCAATCATTGCAATTGTTGCGTCAATTGTCTCTCCCAAGTTGTGTGGTGGAATATTTGTTGCGATACCAACGGCAATACCTGAGGTGCCATTAACCAGCAAGTTCGGAAATCTGCCTGGAAGTGTAACTGGTTCTTCCCTACTGTCATCAAAGTTCAATGACCACTGAATTGTTTCTTTATCAATATCTCTCAATAACTCAAGGGCAAGATTTTCAAGTCTACATTCTGTGTACCTATATGCTGCTGGTGGGTCTCCATCAATTGATCCAAAATTACCTTGACCTTCAATTAACTTCATCCTCATTGAGAAAGGCTGTGCCATTCTTGCAAGAGCGTCATATACTGAACTATCTCCATGTGGGTGATACTTAGCCAAAACGTCTCCGATTGTTGTTGCACATTTCTTGTATGGTTTGTCAGGGTGTAACCCCATTTGGTACATAGAGTATAGGATTCTTCGTTGAACTGGTTTTAACCCATCTTCAATTCTTGGAACTGCTCTGTTCAATATTACGTGTTCTGAATATGGAAGCATTGCATTATGCAAAACCTGGTCAAGACTTTGTTCTATAATCTCTTCGTTGTATATTATTTCTTCTTCTTTTTTCTTAGCCATTTATATTCTTCCCTTTTTCTATTTCTGCATTTGCCATAAAGTTATCTACTTTATTAAAGTTGGCATGTTCGTTGATATAGTCTTTTCTTATCTTAGAATCATCACCCATTAATATCGTCATGCGTTCTTCGGCTTCTAAGGCGTCTTCAATTTCTACTCTAATTAATTTCCTATTTGCAGGATCCATTGTTGTTTCCCATAACTGAGATGGGTTCATTTCTCCCAATCCTTTAAATCTCTGAAGTTTAACTCCTCGTCCCAATTTCTTTTTTGCATCTTCAAGTGCTTCGTCGTCATAGCAGTATATTGACTTCTTACTTGTTTCAACTTTGTACAAAGGTGGCATTCCGATATATACATGACCATGTTCAATTAGTTTCTTCATTTTTCTATAGAAGAAGGTCAACAACAACGCCCTAATGTGTCCACCGTCTTGGTCAGCATCAGATAAAATTATTATCTTGTCATATTTCAAGCCACTTATATCAAAATCTCTATCAATACCTGTTCCCAATGCAGCGATTATAGTCTTCAATTCTTCATTAGCAAGAATCTTCTCCATTTTGGCTTTTTCAACATTGAGTGGTTTACCCCTCAAAGGTAATATTGCTTGAAACAAACTATCTCTTGCGTCTTTAGCACTTCCTCCTGCTGAGTTACCTTCAACTATAAATAACTCATTCTTAGTTGCGTCCTTACCTCTGCAAGCCATCAACTTTCCAAGCAACTTCATTCCTGCTAACTTATTTTGCTTTCTTGAAATATCTCTTGCTCTCATTGCTGCTTCTCTAGTCTTTGCAGCACCAAGTGCTTTAGTTATGATTTTTTCAAATGATTGTTTGTTTATCTTCTTAGATAACTCCTCATCCAATTTCTCGCAAAGGATACTTTCGACTTTTTTCTTTATTTCTGGGTTTCCCAACTTAGACTTGGTCTGACCATCAAATTCAGGGTTTGCCATCTTTATTGAGACTATGGCTACCATACCTTCTCTATAGTCATCGCCTGTTAGGTTGCTTTGTTTTTCTTTCAACAAATTGTTTTTTCTTGCAAAGTCATTAAACGTCTTTGTTGTTGCGGCTTTAAATCCAACTTCATGTGTTCCACCGTCTGCCGTAGGTACATTGTTTACAAATGAATACAACTGTTCGCTATAACTTTCCTCAACATATTGAATGGCAGTGTATAACTCAAAGTCATCATATTTAACTTCAATATATATTGGCTTTTCAAACAAGACATTTTTGCCCCTATTCATTTTTACAAGATAGTCGCTAATGCCTTTGCTTGAATAGAAATCAATATCTTTACCTTTTCCGCCCTGCAATACAGATCTCGAATCCTTCACTTTAAAATGAATTTCTTTATTCAAATATGACAACATTCTTAACTTGTCATGTATTATTTCAAAACTGAACTTCTCTTCTTTAAATACTCTTTTATCTGGTTTGAACTTAACTGCTGTGCCTTGTTTTGTAGATTTGCCTACAACTTCAAGTTTTCCATCTGGAACGCCACTTTTAATTGTTTTACCTTGTTCAATTGCTCTAAACTTTATATAGTGTTCATTACCATCTCTGTGTACTCTAACCTCAAGCCATTCAGAAAGGGCATTTGCAACAGATGCTCCAACGCCATGCAAACCACCAGAGAATTTGTATGCTCCACCTCCAAACTTTCCGCCAGCATGCAACTTGGTGAAGATTATCTCAACACCTGACATCTTTTGTTTCTTATCAATGTCTACTGGCATTCCTCGTCCGTTATCAGTTACTTCAACGACATTGTCGTCAAATAACTCAACGGTTAGGGTATCACCATATCCATTTGCTAACTCATCTGTACTGTTATCAATTATTTCCCACAAAATATGGTGAAGACCCTTTGAGCCAGTTCCACCAATATACATTCCTGGTCGAACACGAACAGCTTCAATACCTTCTAGCGTGGATAAGTCTTTTGTTGTATATGACATTATTTACTCCAAAATTTTATTCTAACAATATAAAAATATACCATATGTGGAAGTAAAATTCAAAGGAAAAAATTCGCACATTTCCCTTCTGCCCCGCCCTTATTTCCCAAATATTAGCGGATTAGACATACTGTTATAACTCAACCATTGAATATATGCCTTCTTCCTATTGTTTTTTAAATTTACAAGTATATAATATTAAATGTGGGTAAGAAAATTGTACAACTTAGATGGTTTTTTTTGATAATTTTTGCCTTATTGTTGGTATTTTCTGGCATCATTTTGCCCAAAATGATATCGAAGGTTAATTACGATTTGACCTCATATTTACCAAAGGGATACTCCACTCGTGAAGGATACAATTTTTTAAAAAACTTCAATATTCACGGTGATATCGAAATCGGCGTTGAAGGCACAGAATCCTCTGTTAAGCGTACAGTATCAGAAATAAAAAAAATCAAAGGCGTTACTGGCGTTAATTGGTCTGGCGACCTGTCTTACCTAGAAAAATTAGGTGTATATGACCTATCAGACCCACAACAACTACAGAAATACAATTCAATACGTTCAATCCTTACGGACGCACCTATCGTTTCGGATAACAAGACACACAACTATGTATTACTTGTAACCTTGAACTCTGCTCCTTCAAATCCTGAATCTATAAAGATATTTCAACAAGTACGAAAAATCCTCAATTCAGAATTCGGTAACAAGTTTGCTTTATTCGGCATGACTGAACAAGCAAGTGCATTATTTGATAGCGTATTTAACGAAATAGTCCGTTATATGCTAATTGGAGGAATTGTTGTTCTAATAATCCTACTCGCCACTACAAGTTCATTTATTGAGCCACTTATTCTACTGCTCACTCTTGCCATATCAATATTTATCAATTTAGCAACTAACGTAATATTCAAGTCAACATCAATCATTACATTCTCGTGTACGGCAATACTTCAACTTGGGCTAAGTATGGATTATGCGATATTCCTACTTCACAAATATAAGGATGAACTTAAAAAGCACTCTACTTCAAAAATTGCACTAGCGAACGCAATCCCAAAATCTAGCCGTGCAATTCTTACTTCAGCACTTACAACAATTGGTGGTTTTTTATCATTACTTGCCATGAGATTTTCTATTGGCTACGATCTAGGTCTCTCCTTAGCAAAAGGAATACTCTGTTCATGCCTAACAGTCTTACTTTTACAGCCAGCACTAATAATATTGCTCAACAAACCAGCAAGGGCTACACAGCATAAGGCAGTTAATATATCTTTCAAGAGACCTATAAAGAAGGCAATTGCATATCGTCCAGTATTGGCAATTATATTTTTAATAGCCTTTATGCCAATGTTCTTTGCAACAAAGAATTTACAATATAAATACGTACACTTCCTACCAGCAAAGCAAGACACTACCACCCGATACAAAATGGCTGAAAGAATGGGCAATCAAGTTATGTTCCTTACTCCTAACGAAGCCCCTTCAGAAGATAGATTCCTAATTGAAGAGAACTACAAGTTCTTAGAGGAAATAAAGAAAATAAAGGGCGTTGATGCGGTTTTAGGTATATATGCACAACTTCCAAAAAATACAGAAATTAAGGGGGAGAATATACTCAAATTGATGAAAGATAACGGATTAGCAAAAGACTTAAGCGAATCAGAACTTGCTCTGGCTGAACGTTTTTTAAATGGCAACAAGTTCACTCTTAATGACTTATTCACTTACAACAAAACATTCCCTCAATTAATGCCTCAAGAATTGAAACAAGTAACGGCAAAAGGTTATGTACTATACACGATTGGGATAAATCCAAAGTATGATATTGAAAGCAAAGAATGTTTTGAAATTTTAGATCAAATTCAAAAGAAAGCAGATGAGATATTCGGGAAATACGGAAAGGTATACTCAACTGGAACAGCAAGGGCCGCATACGATTTTGCCAAGGTTACCCCTAAGGATTTCTTAGTTGTTTCATTGGTTTCAATTACAGTAATCTTGCTACTGCTCATCCTTTCATTGCGTAACATAAAGTTCTCAATTCTACTTGTTGCTATAATCCAATTCGGTATTTGGTTGAATCTAGTACTCCAATTTATTTCAGGCGGAACAGTAAACTTTATGGCATATCTTTTCATCACTGCTGTACAATTAGGGGCGACAGTTGACTACGGAATACTAGTCTCAACTAAATACCTCAAAAACAGAAAACGCTATGCTCCAACTGGAAGTGCATACGTCGCAGCAAAAACCTCCACAATGTCAGTATTAACTTCTGCTCTCATAATGATTGGAGCATGTTTAAGTGTCTACTTTATTTCTACTAACCTAGTAATCAAAGAAATGATGATGTTGATTGCTCGTGGGTCATTTATTAGCACATGTCTAGTTCTATTCCTACTACCAGCAATGCTTGTCCTATTAGACAAAAAACGTATCTTTGATATACACCCAGAAGGTACATTCATTTCAAAGCATCACCGAAAGACTAAATTCATCAAAAGATGCCAGCATGACTTCACTCCAAATCAAGAAGTTAATCTTCCAATCTTAAAAGAACCAAACGGTGAAGAAATCTTACTTGCCCTACAAAATGGCGTTGATATCAACAATACCCGTAAACTTAACCGTTTTATAAAATCGCTATATAACTAATCTAAAAATTTAAATGGCATTCTCTTTTTGTGAGCAGTTAGCCTTTTATATCTTTCAATTTTTTCTTTGTCTTTCTCACTAATTAAATCACCTTTAATATAGCCATTAATTGCGTTATATGATACGCCTAAATCTTGTTCATCTGTTTGTCCTTCATATAACCCAGCAGATGGTGCTTTTGTTTGTATACCTACTGGAATTGGCTTTAAATTGGCAAAATATTTCAGATGGGCATATACCTCATCGCTAGTTAGGTCAGAAATTGGATTAAAATCACATCCACTATCTCCCCACTTTGTGAAGTATCCTACTAAAGCCTCAGACCTATTCGTTGTCCCAGCAACAAGATATCCCTTACTTTGTGCAATTGCATATAACGTGGTCATTCTTAACCTTGGAGCAATATTTCTCTTCGATTCCTCGCTGACTGTATCGTTAATCTTTTCAAGTAACAATTCCCTAACTTCTGTGAGGTCAACTCTCTTTTGTTCAATTTCAAATATCTCACCCAATTCTATGGCATCCCTATTATCATTCTCCAAAAACGTACCACAAGGCATGATAACCCCAAGAACATTCTCAGTTGCTAATTTGCAAAGAATACTAACCAACGCCGAATCCTTGCCTCCACTGTTGCCATATACAATTCCCTTTGCCCTAGTCTCATCAAGCAACTCTTGAATAATTTTTACTCGTTTTCTAACTGATTTTTCTATATCCATATTCCCTTCCTTAAAGTATATATAATTCATAACATAAATCTATATAATATTTACATAACTACTACTGGTCTGACGCCCATTATTACTTCGGTATTGTCCCGAGGTATAATTCTCCCTCCTGAAGTAATATAATAGGTAAAGTATGATGCTATGCTAGGGTCTCTACTTGCTGTCTTAAGATACTCTCTATACTTCGTACTTCTAAATACATTAAACCCTATCTCTGTTCCATTTATTCCCCTAATTCCTTCAAAATTATCAAATATAAAATTTGCATAATCTGTTGTCTTTATATGTTTTAGAGAATCATTTTCTCCATCATACGCAAAGGCACCAGGCAGTTCACGTTTGTAAATTTCTTCTCGACCCCCAAACTTTGGTAAATCTACACTTGTAACGCCCATCTTTGGTTTAACTAGTTTTTCTAAATACTCTTTTGCATACGAACTTCCATATATATTTGAATCAACCTTCCCATTATCAAAGAATGTCATTTCTATTGTATTTATACTCCATTTTTGCTCTGAATCACCTCTCGCTGGAAATTCTTCTAATTCAACTGGCTCAAATAAGAAATCCCTTACTGTACCATCTCTTAGTTTAAGTTGTTCGTATTTTTCTCCCTTGTGCCATATAATTGTTGTCTCTACAGTTCCATACTTAAGATTGGTATAATATTTATTTTTGTTTACCGCTCCAGAAACTGTTTTTTGTGTTTGAGGGTATGTTCCTTTATATTTTTCATCTAGTTCTTTATCAGAAAGTTGTTCAAATATAGCATTAACTTCATACTTAATCCCTAACTCAGTTATAACTGGATCTTTATCATATTTCGCAAATCTCGCTTCCTTCTGTGTTCCTATGGCGTAAAACTTACCATCTACTTTGATAGGCTTTATAGTATATGGTAGATGTTGGTTTGAAATTAGAAATCTAAAACTGTTATTGTGTCCAACACCTGATATCTCACCATCCTCATATCTTAAATTCTCACCATTAATAGATGGAAAATTAACTATGACCTCAGTATATTCTTTTTTCATGACAGCACGTAAAATAATGTCTTCTGTAAGTTTTAGACCTTTAAATTTGAATTCTTTTCCATTAGAATCAATCCAACCTTTAAACTTTCTGCCATCTGCATCGTCTTTACAATCTATATTTTCATTATCCGCAAATTCATATTCGTAACGATATGTTAACACTTTATGATGCAAATCCTTTTTAACAACTCCTCTGGTGTTATATAAATTTAGATCTGTATCTGTAATGAATGTGATTGTTCTTAGATGACGTTTAAAATAAACTTGTACGGTTGTTCCGCTATTAGTAACCGTTATCGGTTCATCTCTAGTTAATTCTTTATCATTGCATTTATACACAATATTATTAGTGTCAACGCCTGGAGTACTATGCACCATTGAAACAATTTCGTCTTCAATATCTTTTACCGCAAAAGTCTCTCCTTCCTTTTTCTTTAGTTTAAAGATATACTCTGACGAATGCACATCATAGTCGTCTCCAAATGTTTTTTGAATGTAAAATCTTGCTTTAATTTTGTATCTTTTAAAGATAATCGCAACTTCTGCGTAGAAGCCTTGATAGTCCTCATTGATTGAAAGCAAATAGTCATCTCCTACTTTATCAATTCTTCCTACATTTGAAACCTTGCCTTCTATGTCATCTAAATATAAATTCTCATAGTCCACATTTGAAAGATATCCACTTCTTGTATATGCCGTAAGGTCTGGCTTTTTGTTATTATCTTGTTCCCCACGTAAGAAATAATCTCCTTCAATTCCACTAGGTGGTGTATATTTGTATGGCCCTTTAAGTACTCCATTATCTGGGTGATGTGTTGTATAAGTGCCGTCTTCATTTTCAGTGCGAATTATTACATTTACTCTTGTGTAGTTTCTATCTCCAAATACTGGTATTAGTGTAATGTCTGCTGCTGGCATGATTAAATCTGCAGCAATAGTCTTTCCGTTTTTATCTTTAATATATTCTATCAATGATGAAGAAATATTAACCATTTGGTTTGTAACTGGGTCTTTATATCTCCATTTCCAGAAACTTATGAACTCACTTGTGTTAATTGGGACTGGAATCCTTACTTTGTGTAGATACCATCCCCTACTTGGGGCAATATCTTTATCCTTAAATGCACTTCCTCCCATTGCATATTCAATTTTGTATTGCTTTGGTCGATAATATATTCTTACGTTACTGTCTCTGCTTAAACCAATTTGTTCATGCGTTAATTTTGTAAAAGGAACTTCTGTTTTATTTCCTCTTTTGTCGTCTATTACAATTTTATATATCTCATATGAAGGATTGTCTTTCAATAACTCTTTGGGATATTTTAGTTTTATTATTTCCTCTTTTAGTTTAAGAAGGTGTTTGCCTTCATCAGAAATTTCTTCATATGCTAAAGTATCTGTTTTACTTGGAATATTGTATCCTAACTGACCAAGTCCACGTTTTTCAAAATGTTCTTGAATGTTTGCTTGCTCTTTATATAGCTTAGCGATGTTGTCTGGTACACCGTCTTCATTATAATTGAAGTCAATATCGTACGAAACAGCACTTCTAAACCGTTCAATATATGCTTCAAACTTATTTACATCCGTCTTACTTATAACGGTATTTGATTCACCATATATATCCTTACTAATCAATTTAAAATTAAATACTTCTTTATAACTCTTTAACAACGTTGACTCATGATTCTTAGCCAACTTATCTTTAATTTCTTCTGCGATTGCGTCTTTTAATTCTGCAAAGTTGTATCTTTGACCAAATTCGGTTTTTATTGCACATATAAAATCATATTTAAGATTATATTTTTTACTTTTGCCGTTATCATCAACGTCTTTCTTTCCGTTTGTGTTATCACCAAGATAGGTAGTTACATACATATAAACTAACCTATCCCAAACTGGGTATAACTCAATTAATTTTTCTTCCCCTCTTAAATCTTCGTTACGGTATTTAGTGAAATCAAAATATTCATCCTTATCACAATATTTATTAAATTTATTCTCTACTGGCTTCCATCCTTTAAGCGTTAGGTTTCCTATGACTTTTTTATTGTCATCTTTTAACTCATAATAGAACCCTGCCTTATTTCTTATTTGAGTTGCTTCAGATACAGTGTTGCCGTATTTAACTTTTTCTTCTGTAACTAAATGTTTCTTAAACTCTTCACTTGTTAACTCTGCTTCCTCGCCATAATTTGATTCCAAGAATTTAAATTGATTGCGTACCTTGTTATATTTAACCTTATACATCATGTAATCGTCTTCATTGAACGTCTGTCCCTGAACATCAATCTCGGCATCTGATTTTCTTGCATTGAAAACTTTTGGATAAAGTTGGTATTCTTTGTTCCGTACATCCATTGGCTTGTTATCATCAATCATCTTTTGCAAATAATCAATTGTTTCATCCTTTTCAAAAGTGTATCCATTTGAATTATCTAATACTTTTGTACCATCTTGAATATATTCGTATTCGTCGCTGTCTGCTTTTTCTTTATAGTATTTAAGGATTATTTTCTTTTGGTTTACTTCATCTGGAATGGCTGTGAAGATTATTTCCTTTTCTGTTCCTACATGACTGCCACTCAATTTATATATCTGATTCCTTTCTGTCTCTTTAACAACTTGTGTGCCGTTATAGTTAAAGGAAACATTCCAACGATATATTGTCTTTCCCAACATAGTTATTGGGTTAATAGTTACTATATCGTTAAAATTGTACTCATCCTTGCTGACGCCTAATTCATTTTTAACTACACTTTCAGCAATTTGATTTCCGCTTTGATCTTTGAAAATTAATCTATATTTATTTCGGTTATATCTATATCTAATTGTGTACTCTGAACTTCCATCGCTATTCAAACTCATGCCAGATATTGATTTTTCGCTGAATTGTTTTGTTGAGGTATATGATATCTGTGCTATGCTTATATATCCGTGTTTTCCCTTATCAAACTCATCATTATCAAAGATTTGCAAACTACGATGCTGATCTTCTGAGTATAGATTAAATTTGGTTAGGTCTATTGCTTCTGACTCTTTGAGGTAGTATTTGATTGATAACCCTCTGAAATCCTTATATTCATTGTCGACAGTTTCTAGTTCATATTTTATATTTAATTGAACTAACGTCTGGTTGCCGTCTACAACTCCATATATGTATTTTGGTTGACTCGTGCTTATATTGTCTCTTTCACTGAGTGGATAACAGGTTTCGTTACTTACTAGATCTTCTAAGTTATTTGATTTATACCAAACCTTATATTTCCCTCGAAACTCTTCTGGTATTTTATATATACTCCCTATATCAACTTCTTTGATTGCTAATAGGGTCTTTCTCCCAGCGAATACTTCGAAGATAAAGATTGGGGTTTTTCTAATGCTTATATCTCTATGAAATACTTTTAAATATTTAGCATTATTAATTTTAGTGTTTATATCTACCCCCCCCCATTTCTTTGTTATTCCAAATCTATTTGAATTTGGATTTACAAATAAAGGGGTATACTCTTGTCCAGATTCTGCAGCCACTACATCATAATTGGCAAGTGGCTTATCACGATTCTCTATATTATTACTTCTATCTAATCTATATTTATATGCACCTTCTAGAAGACTAAATCCTGCTTCTTGTAGATTCCTATCCTTTCGCACGGCACATAATTCTTCCTTATTTTGATTTCTAAGGAAGAGCAAATTACTCCAATCAATCTTTATATTTATATCTGTTTTCTTTTTGTTTAATGATTTTCTTGCTTTACGTCTAATTGTGATTTGTGTAACTGAACTATCGAGAGGTATAAAGTTCTTTCCGTCCTCGCCTTTTAAATCATATCTGAATGTTGATATTGCTCTGTTCTTAAATATGTCTGAATAATATAACCCAACTTTATCGCCCTTATCTTGTTTCTTCTCATACAACTTTTGAACATCTAAATCATCAAAGTTGGGTTTGAATGTTTGTGCTTTCTTATTATATGTTCCCCTTCCTTGGATAACTTCAAGAGTTGGCTTTCTACCTATAACGATTGTTACAATACCTAACACTATCGTTACTATTAACAAAACTAAAAGTGCTATATAAATTTTCTTTTTGAATCGCTTTTCCATAAGCCCTCAACAACGTGAGTTAGAATACTCCAAATGTTTTGATATATCAACTTTTTAGTTAAAAATCTAATTTTTAAAATTTGGGAAAATTGGGCACCTAGCCGTTATGTTGACAACAAATTAACTAGAGCATATCATTTAGTTAGTATTGATTTGGAGGAAACAATTAAATGAAAATTAAACCACTTTTTGACAAAATTGTAGTCAAAGCAATTGAGAGTAAAGACACAACTGCAAGCGGTATTGTCCTACCACAAGCAGCTCAAGAAAAACCACAATTAGCAGAAGTTATTGCTGTTGGTCCTGGCGGAATTGTAGATGGAAAAGAAATTGAAATGAAGGTTAAAGTAGGCGACAAAGTACTCTACTCTAAGTATTCAGGTAGTGATTTTAAAATCGACGGTCAAGATGTAACTATTTTCCGTCAATCAGATATTTTAGCAATTGTTGAATAGGAGGCAAAAATGGCAAAACAATTTTTATATGGAAATGAAGCAAGAAAAGCACTTGAAACAGGTGTTGATACATTAGCAAATACAGTTAAGATTACACTAGGACCAAAAGGTCGTAACGTAATTTTAGATAAGGCATACGGCACTCCATTAATTACAAATGATGGGGTTACTATCGCAAAGGAAATTACAATTGAAGATCCATTCCAAAATATGGGTGCTCAAATTATTCGTGAAGTATCAACAAAGACAAATGATGTTGCTGGTGATGGTACTACTACGGCAGCGGTTCTAGCACAAGCAATAGTTAAAGAAGGTCTTAAGAATGTTGCTGCAGGTGCAAATCCAATTATGGTTAGAAAAGGTATCCAATTTGCAACTAATGTTGCTGTTGAAGAATTAAAGAAAATTTCTGTTGCATTAAGTAGCAAAAAGGCAATTGCACAAGTTGCATCAATTTCAGCAGGTGATAAGGAAGTTGGTACTTTGATTTCAGACGCTATGGATAAGGTTGGAAAAGATGGGGTTATAACCATTGAAGAAGGAAAAACAATGGAAACAGAGCTTTCTGTTGTTGAAGGAATGCAATTTGACCGAGGTTATGCTTCTCCATATTTGGTAACTAATACTGAAAAGATGGAAGCAGAATTAGATAATCCAGTAATATTGATTACTGACAAGAAAATTTCAAATGTACAAGATATCCTTCCACTTTTAGAAGAAGTTGTTAAGAATGGATTAAAACTTTTGATTATTTCAGATGATATCGAAGGTGAAGCCCTAACAACAATTATCCTAAACAAATTGAAAGGTGTATTTAATTTGGTTGCTGTTAAGGCTCCAGGATTTGGTGATAGAAGAAAATCATATTTGGAAGATATCGCAATACTAACTGGCGGTACATATATTGCTGAAGACTTAGGATATGACTTAAAGACAGTTACTGTTGATATGTTAGGAACTGCTAAATCAGTTAAGGTATCAAAGGAATATACAACAATTATTGGCGGTGGCGGAAACAAAAAAGATATCGCAAATCGTGTTAGTTCAATACAAGCACAAATTAAAGAAACATCATCAGATTATGACAGAGAAAAACTTCAAGAAAGAGTTGCTAAATTAGCAGGTGGTGTTGCATTAATCGGTGTTGGTGCTGCAACTGAATTTGAAATGAAAGAAAAGAAATTAAGAATTGAAGATGCATTAAATGCTACTAGGGCTGCTGTTGAAGAAGGTATTGTTCCTGGTGGTGGTGTTGCTCTACTCTCACTAATTGAAGCAGTTAAGAAAGGTTGCTCAAAATTAAAAGATGACGAAGCAACTGGTGCAAAGATTGTTATCAACTCACTAAGTGCTCCAATACGTCAGATTGCAGAAAATGCAGGTGTTGACGCTGGTGTTGTTGTATCTAAAATTCAAGAATCAACAATTGAAAACTGTGGATATGATGCTTCAAAAGATGCATATGTAAATATGATTGAAGCAGGTATATTAGACCCAACTAAGGTTTGCCGTTCTGCTTTACAAAATGCAACTTCAATTGCAAGTACATTATTAACTACAGAAGCATTGGTAACTGATATCCCAGTTAAAGAAACCCCACAAATGCCACAAGGCGGAATGGGAATGGATGGAATGTATTAGAAATAAATAAGAGGGCTAGTTTTAATAACTAGCCTTATTTTTATTTTTCATCGCTTCATTATACATATACTTTATAAGTTCAAGATGATTAGGTGAATATCCGTTCTCTTCACATTCATGCATTAAATCGCATTGTATTGCTTTAATAGCGACAAGTAGCCCTTCTTCTGTTGAAAATATCTTATGTATTTCATTTAATTCTTCAAGCAATGTTTCATCGTTATAGTCATTAAGCATCTGGAAGTATACGCCTATTTTATCTGTATAAAAGTTAGATTTTAAATCATCACGTCGTGATAGTATATATCCTGCATCGTATGATAGTTTCATTAATTCACCTGTCTTTGATTTACAGATATCGTAGTATTCACTCAGTTTTTTATGGTTATCTTTTATATCCTTTGACTGTCCTACAATCATATTTGTTGTTGCGTCCACTATTCTAGAAATTATATTTTTATCTATGTTAAATTCGTATGCTAACTTCATTGCTTTTGTGAGCAGGTAATCGCCATATAAAACTGCTTGTGCCTCGCCATATGTAATATGAAAGGTCTTTTTGCCCCTTCTGAAAATATCATTATCCATGCATTTTAAATCATCATGTATCAGTGAAAAATTGTGAATCAATTCAATTACCGTACCTATTTGGAATACTTGTTCTAAATATTCATCGTTACAATTTGTACCTATATATACAAGATATGGTCTTATATGTTTCCCTTTTGGTGATAAGAGGTACTTGTTATATTTTTTAAATTCTCTGAACTGCTTTATTTGTTCTTTGAAATATTCTCCAAACGCCTTTTGAAAATTTTTAATTGTATAACTCAATATATACCTTCTTCTAAAGAAAAATCTTTAAGAGTATTTTCCATTTCATCTACTAGTTCTTGTAACTTCCCTTTTTGTTCTTTTAGTATATTTGAACATTCTTTAGTTAAGGCAAGCCCTTCCTTGTATTTGTCTAATGCTTTATCTAATTCCATTTGTCCTCTTAGTTCTTCATTTATTTTTTCTAGTTTTTTTAAACTATCTTCTATGTTACTCATATATTAATCCTCCATCTTTTCAATTACATTTACTTTGATTTTTCCGCCTTTACCCGCGACGGTTAAGGTATCGTTTACTTTTACTTTAGAAACATCTAATACCTGTCCTTTTGCATTTGAAATTGTATAGTATCCTCTTTCAAATACTTTTTGTGGATTTAGTATTTCTAAGTTACTTATTTCTTTAACTAGCCTCTGTTCGGCATTTAAATACTTTTCTTTTATTGCTTGATCTATTAGAACTGCTTTGTCTTTAATTCGTTTCTCAAACATGTGTATTATGTCTTTAAAGCGATTAGATAAGGCGTTTACATTGTCTCTATATGTTTGAGTTACCTTGTTATATTTTGTTGCTAGAATCGTGTTGTATGCCCTAGCAATGTTCGCAAACCTTGTTATAAGGTCCTCAACACTGTATCCAACAATCTGTGCCGCTTCTGTCGGAGTTGATGCCCTCATATCTGCTACAAAGTCTAATAGAGAATGATCTGTCTCATGCCCTATTGCCGAAATAACTGGGGTGTGCATGTTGTATACAGTCTTAACTAAATTCTCATCATAGAATGGAGCAAGATCTCCCAACGATCCACCACCACGTGCAACTATGATTACGTCGTATCCTAATTTGTCAACATTTACTAGGGTGTTGCATAACTCCTTCGCTGCTTGTATTCCTTGCACACGTACATCCTTTACTACAATATCTATATACTTGTTCTTTCTTCTAATATTACGAACTATATCTTGGATTACTGCATGAGTTTTAGAAGTTAGAATCAGTACATTTCTAGGATATGCCGGAACATGTTTTTTATGCTCTTGAGCAAAGTATCCTTCACTTTCTAACTTGGCTTTTAGTTTTTCAAATTCTCTTCTTAAAGCACCTTCACCGCACGTTATTATTTCGTCTACTATATATGAAATTTTTGAAGTTTTGGCGGTTGAATAATATGAGACTTTACCTCGCAAAATTGCAGTCTCCCCTTCTTTAGGAATTACGCCTTTGTATTGATACATGAAGTAACAACAACCAAGAGTTGCATCCTCATCCTTGACATCAAAGTACATATGTTGCCCCGATATCTTGATGCTTGTTATGTCTCCTTTGATATATAACTGAGTCTTATTTAAAGATTCTAATTGAGTTTTGATTACATCGCTGAACTGTTTGACTGTATAACTGTTGTCAATTAGATTAAGATCCAACCTTATCTCCTCGCTCTTTATATATAGTCGCTAGAATACCATTTACAAAAGAAGTTGTTGATGGATCACTGAATTTTTTGGATAACGTTACTGCTTCATTTATTACAACTTGTGCTGGCACTTTCCCTAACATAAGTTCATATGTCGCAAGTACGATGATTGCCAAATCCATTTTGAATAATCTTTGAAGTGAGAATTTGTTCGTGTGTGGTTTAATGACCTCAATTATGTTGTTAAATTCTCTAATACAACCATCATATGTATCAAGTACATATTTTTGATCTTCTTCAGATAACTCTAGAAAAAACTCATCTTCTTGTATTTCGTCTCTTTTTTCTTTTTGAACAAGATATTCAAAAATATATTGAAGAACAATTTCTCTTGAAGCACGTCTCATTAATCAACCACCAAGGCAGAGACAACGATTACGTTTGTTTTATATACTTCAAACTTTGTCGTCTCTTCAATCTGTTTTTTTATATTCTCTTGTATCTGAACAGCGACATTAGGAATATTATACTTTTCATGTACTTTAATCTTTACATTAATTTCAATTTTCCCATTGTTGCGTTGGATGATGTGGATGCCTCTATTTTTGCCTCTAATTCCCCTTAAATTAACAGCCTCCACTCCTTCAATATCATTTACCACATCAAAAGCAATGTCGCTTAAAACGCCAAATATTCTTGTTGAAGTTTTTGTTGCTGTCTGTGCACTCACAAGTTTTTATGCTCTTGACATATATTCGCCAGTTCTTGTGTCTACTCTAATTGTTTCACCTTCATTGATGAACATTGGAACTTGGATGTTATATCCAGTTTCAAGAGTTGCTGGCTTTGTTCCTGCTGTTGCGGTATCACCACGTACTGCTGGTTCACAAATTGTTATCTTCAATTCAACAAAGTTAGGTGGTTCAACTGAGAATGGTGAGCCATCATGGAATTTAACTGTAACCTTCATATTTTCTGTTACGAAGTTTAGAGCGTCCTCAACTTGTCCCTTATTCAAAGGAATTTGTTCATATGTTGTTGTGTCCATGAAGTAGTATAACTCACCATCGTTATATAGGTACTCCATTTCTTTTGTTTCAATATGAGCCAAATCAAACTTTTCAGTTGGGTTAAATGTTTTTTCCAAAACGCTGCCGGAAACAATGTTTTTCATTTTCATACGAACAAACGCTGCTCCCTTACCTGGTTTAACATGTAAAAAATCAACAACTGTCATTATGTTGTTTTCATAAATAAATGTTACTCCCTTCCTTAAATCACCTGCCATTATTTGTGCCATCTTTTCTACCTCACTATTTTAATTAAATCTGTTTTATGTCTACTCATTCTTTTATTCTCTCCGACTTCTACCATGTCTTCGATTCTTATACCATATTCACCTTCAAAATATATTCCAGGTTCAATTGTGACTACCATATTGGCTTGCAACTCATCCATCGAATCCTTCCCAATTCGTGGGTATTGATGTATCACTTTACCAACTCCATGTCCAGTGCCATGTACAAAAAATTCATCTAGCAAGTATCTTTTTATTTCCAGTCTGACCATTGCATCAACAAACATGCCAGATATACCTGCTATCACTTTACTAATCCCTACTTCTTGAGCATTCTTAACAATATTATATACTCTTAATACGCTTTCGGCTATTTCATTGCCAAAGAAAAATGTCCTAGTGAAGTCAGAACACATTCCCTTGACTACTACTCCCATATCTACAAGAACAAGTTCATTTTTCTTTAATGCCCTTTTTGTTGGAACATGATGTGGTTCTGCAGCATTACTCCCAAAAGCAACAATTGTATCAAAGGCTTCTTTTTCACCGCCTAATTCAATAAAGCGTTTTCTTATATACTCGGCAACTTCGATTTCTGTATCCCCCTCCTGGATCCATTTAAGTATATCGTCGTATACGTCATCAATTATCTCTTGCCCTTTACGAATATATCCTATTTCTTTTGAAGTATTTACGAACTTATTTTGCATATTCGACACTTCTAAATTCTCTAATTACGTTTACTTTTATCTTTCCTGGATAATCCAACTCATTCTCTAACTTTGTCGCTATTTCCTTAGACAAGAATATTGTCTTACTGTCATCCATTTTATCTGGATTAACCATAACCCTGATTTCTCTTCCCGCTTGAAGTGCAAAACACTGTTCAACACCAGCAAACTCTTTAGCAATCTTCTCCAACTTCTCAATTCTCTTTACATATGCTTCAAGCGTTTCCCTACGTGCCCCAGGTCTTGCAGAAGAAATTGCATCCGCCGCCTGTACAATTACTGCTTCAATTGTCTTTGGCTCAACATCATTATGGTGTGCTTCAATTATATGAATTATATCGCTATGCTCACCATATTTCTTTGCAAATTCTACACCCAATTGTACATGTGTACCTTCAAACTCATGATCAATCGCTTTCCCTATATCGTGTAACAAACCACCACGTCTTGCCTTTGTTGGATCAATTCCCAACTCTGCTGCGATTATTGATGCAGTCTTTGCAACTTCAACTGAATGTTGCAAAACATTCTGTCCGTAACTGGTTCTGAACTTAAGACGTCCTAATAACTCAATTAACTTAGGGTGTATGCCATATACCCTCGCAGCATTAGCGGCATCTTCACCAGCAGCCTTTATTGTGTTCTTGATATCGTGATTTACTTTCTCAGCAACTTCTTCAATTTTAGATGGGTTAATTCTTCCATCCTTTAACAACTTTTCTATTGTCTGTCTTGCAACTTCCCTTCTTACTGGATCAAAACTGGAAAGGGTTATAATCCCTGGTGTGTCGTCTATAAGGACATCAACTCCGACAACAGATTCAATTGCCCTTATATTCCTACCCTGCCTACCTATTATCTTTGCCTTGATTTCATCATTAGCCAATTCAACGACTGTTGTTGTGTTCTCAACAGTGTATTCAGATGCACATCTAGCAATTGCTTCAGCAATTATTGTTTGAGCCTGTTTCTCAGCAGTCTCCCTAGCCTCTTCCTCAATCTCTTTCGCTTCCGCTACAACTGCCTTCTTTACTTCATCAAGCAAATCAGCCTTCAACTGCTCTTCCGCTTGCTTCTTGCTCATTCCTGCAACTCGTTCTACTTCTGCAAGAACTTTTTCTTGAGAGTTCTTTAAATCTTCTTCAATGACTTTTATTTTCTCTTTTGCAACTTCAATATCTTTTTGAGATTGATCTAATTCAAAAGATCTTCTTGATAGCAAATCTAACTTTTGCTCTAAACTTTCCTGTTTCCTTCCAATTGCTTCTTCTTTTTCTAGGATACGATTTTCTCGTTTTTGTAAATCAGACTTTCTTTCTGTTACTTCTTCTTCGAATTTTGCTCTCTGTCTATCAACAATTTCATTACCCTTCAGTATCTCATCTTGTCTAATACTTTTAGCTTCTAAATTCGCCTCTTCGATAATTCGTTTAGCTTCACTCTTTGCAACTCCAACTTTCTTCTTGGAGTATATTGCATATGCTAACAGTCCAATCATCAACCCAGCCACCAATGCTGCAACTGCAATCCCTACAACTGAACCAATCCCTAGCCCTTTAGAAGAAGACAATAGCATCATACTATTCATCTTTTCCTCCGCTGTGCCAAGCACGTTTTCATTATATTTGAAGTACCTTAACATGTCAATATGAAGTTTTTTTGGATAATTTTCACGCCCGCTAAATTGTTTATGAGAACATTTACTCTGCAGAATTATTTATGATTAGTAATTTCCCAACTCTCACGCTATAGGTACATTTAACTCAGTCAGCAAAGC
>CAUSLO010000014.1:0-26523 GCA_963532875.1 uncultured Clostridia bacterium
TTAGAGAATTGGCTGACGTTTTGGGTATATAGTGTCTGAAATTGGGAATTCTTTAGTATATAAATCTCATTGATACTATGCTCATAATGTATACCACACCTTTGACAATTGCGAATGAGCAAACATCAAAAATTTTCAATAAAAAAGCCAATATTGGAGGGGCAAGATGCTTAAAAGTTTTGTTGTGTTTTCTCTTTTTCTTGATTCTTGTACTTCAATTTTAGCGAGATATTTGACATAGAAAAACTAGAAGACTATACTGCTGTTACTTTGTGGCTATGGCGAAATCGGTAGACGCGTACGTTTGAGGGGCGTATGGCTAGTCCATGTGAGTTCAAGTCTCACTAGCCACACCAAACAAAACAATCTTGCTAATTAGTTCTGCTCAGCCAATCGGCAATATCAATTATTTTAATTCCTTCGTATGTGTATTCTTCATGCCTCGTTTTAGCAAGTATTATTTTTTCGTATGCATCTTTAATAGATAATAATGGTTTGTATTCCCTTGCGAATGTTTCTGGATTGTCAATATACTCGGCAACTTGAATGTATATTTTTTCAGTCCCATTCATTGCTACAAAATCTATTTCCGTAGAATATAAGAATCCTGCGTAAACTTGATAACCTCTACGCATCAACTCTATCGCCACAATATTTTCAGACAACCTACCAAAATCAGGATTCCTTAGTCCAAGTCTTGAGTGCCTGAAAGATGTATCTACTAAATAGTACTTTTCATTTGATGACAGATATTTTTTCCCTCTAACGTCATATCGTCTCATTTTATAGAACATAAATGCGTTGCATAAATATGAGACATACAAAGAACATGTTTTGTCATTCGTTTCTATATTGTTGCTCTGTAGTGTCTTTGCAGTTTTGTTCATAGATACTAAATTGGAAACGTTATCAATCAAATAGTCATTCAATCTCTCTAGCAATGAGGAATTTCTAACTCCATACTTTTGTGCAATATCTCTTAGAATAACTGTATTCATAACTCCGTTTAAGTAACTGTACTTTTCTTCAAGTTCATCATATGCATATGAACCTGGCATGCCACCTATTTTTCTATACTCTTCAAAAGCAGTTTGCTTATCTTCATACTCAAAATATTCAAGGAACTCTTTAAAAGAAAATGGGTACACATCTATGTTAAATGTTCGTCCTGTAAATAAAGTTGCCAAATCGCTGTTGAGCAAAAAAGCATTTGACCCAGTTATGTATATGTCATATTTTTTTGAAGCATGAAAACTATTAACCACTAACTCAAAGTTTTTGCACATTTGAACTTCATCAATGAAAACAAAGTTTTCTTTCCCTTCAATGTAATGGCTTTCAACAAATTCATTTAATTTCTTATATTCCCTTAGGTGTTCAAATTCTATCAATGAAAAGTCTATGCTTATTATATTTGCATCTGGAAATTCATTTCTGACGTAGTCAATAAAACTACTTAAAATTGTGGATTTGCCAGTTCTCCTACATCCTGTAAGCACTTTTATGTCTGAAGTCCCTACTACTCTTCTCAATTTGTCTAAATAAAATGTGCGAATTAACTCTTTTTTCTTTTCCATAGTACTTTCTCTGCCTTCTTTAGTATTATATACGGCTACTTCGAGAAAATCAATTTTTTTAAATTCTCGAAGTATAATCCGAGAAAAGCAATTTTTTATTTTTTTGAAAGTGAGACGATGTCATTAGAATTTGCCAGATTCAAGCATTTTATTTACTACCAGTTTTGAATGTTCGTATGTTAATCCGCCTTGGACATAAACTACGTATGGTTCTTTAACTGGGGCATCTGAAGTTAATTCTATAGACGCTCCTTGAACGAATGTTCCTGCTGCCATGATTACCTCATCATCATATCCTGGCATTGCATATGGCGTTGGAGTTACATTTGAATTAATTGGTGAATAGTGTTGTATTTGCTGACAGAAATTAATTAGTTTATCTTCGTCATTTAAAATAATGCTCGCTATTACATCATTTGGTTTTTCATTAATACTTGGAATTGTTTCATATCCAAGAGTTGAAAATGT
The DNA here is from genome assembly GCA_963532875.1 of uncultured Clostridia bacterium. Classification (GTDB taxonomy): domain Bacteria; phylum Bacillota; class Clostridia; order Christensenellales; family CAG-917; genus CAUTUX01. The sequence goes on from CAUSLO010000014.1 coordinate 2,046, forward strand.
GCTGGCAAAAAGTGTTGCAGACTTTAAAGCATTTCGTACAACTGATGGTGCTAAAAAGATTCCTTGGAAAAATTCATCATATCCTGATTTGTATGACCCCACCTCAAACCCAAGAGATGGAACTGTCAATCTGTTTGCTGCCATCTCTACTAATTGAGATTTACCTGCCACGTATCCGCCAGTTCTTGCAATACCACCGCCAATATTTTTAATAAATGATCCTGCGACTAAATCTGCACCAACCTCTGTAGGTTCTTGTCGTTCTACAAATTCCCCATAACAGTTGTCTACAATGACAATTGTGTTTGCAGATATGTTTTTTATAAAAGAAATACACTCTGCGATTTCTTGAATTGTGAAACTGTTTCTTAGACTATATCCTCTGCTTCTTGTTATAAATGCTACTTTTATATTTTTAGACTTTAATTTTTTCTCTAATACTTTGTAGTCAATTTCCCCATTCTTTAAATTAATCTCATCGTATTTAATTTTGTAATCCTTCAATGACCCCGAATTCTCTTTGTTGATAACGTCGTTTAATGTGTCATAAGGTTTTCCAGTTACAGACAGCAATGTATTCCCAGGAAATAATGTGGCGTAGAGCATTAACGAAATCGCCTGCGTACCTGAAGTAATTAATGGCGATGCGATTGCCGATTCTGATTTAAAAATTGTGCTAACTAATTTAGATAATGCATCCCTTCCTACATCGTCATATCCGTATCCCGTAGTGAAGTTAAAATGCCAATCTGAAATTGCGTTTTCTCTGAATGCTGATAAAACTTTATCTTGGTTAAATAGTGCTGTCTCGTCTAACTCTTTAAATATATCTTTTAATGATGATTCAATATTTTCTATTCTTTCCATTTAATTCCTTCTCTAGATCCTGTAGTATTTTTTCATTTTCATCTAAATCATAACACTTCGCAAAATCATATTGTTTAAACCATGTCAGTTGTCTTTTTGCAAATCTTCTTGTGTCTTGTTTAATTTTCTCTTTTATTTCTACTAACTTTTCTGCTGTGATGTTCGCTACATTCACATCTGCAAATTCTCTGTATCCAATTGCTTTGGTACTCTGATATGTATAGTTGTCTATGGTCTTAATTTCTTCAAGTAATCCGTCATCAAACATTTTGTCTACTCGCATATTAATTCTGTTGTATAATTTTTCTCTGTCAGTTGGATTTATAAAAATTAGTACAAATTCCTTCTCTATCTTTTTTTGTTCTTGTTGCTCATCTAATGTTTTATTCGTAGTCATTATTATTTCTAGGCTTCGTATTATTCTCTTTTTATCATTAACAGATATTCTCTTGCTCGCTTCTAAATCTAGTTCTTTTAATTTGTTATATGCTTCCTCTAACCCTTTCTCGTCTATATACTTTCCCACCTCTTTTCGCAATGTTGGATTTTTAACAACATTTGCAAAGTTCATTTCATACAAAAGTGAATGAATGTACAGCCCAGTCCCGCCTACTATAACTGGCGTGCGGTTGCGTTTTTTTATCTCTTCTATCTTCTCATTCGCCATGTTACAAAACTCTGCAACAGAGAATTCTTCCTTGTATGAAACTACATTAATTAGGTGATGAGGTATACCCTTCATCTCTTTTTGCGTAACTTTTGCCGTTCCAACATTTAATTCTTTATATATCTGCATACTATCTGCAGATATTATTTCGCCATTAAATCTTTGTGCAATTTCAACTGCTAGACCACTTTTGCCACTTGCTGTTGGTCCAACTACATATATTTCCATTAGACAATTCTCTTAAACAATTTCTCAAAATCTTCCTTTGTATATTTAACTATACAAGGTCTTCCATGCGGACATTGTGCTGGGAAATATGAGTGCTCTGTTTCTAGTTCTTTCAACAAATACCCTATCTGCTCTCTATTCAGAGCATCTCCACCCTTTATTGCTCCCTTACATGCCCTAGACGCAAAGAGGTCTTTTATGAAATCAGTTATCCCTTTCTCCGTTGTATCAAACATGTTTTCAAAAATTAGAGACAAGATTTTCTCTGATGAAAAACTTGCAATAACTTCTGGAATCTTTGATATCATCAATGTCCCTTCTGCTATTGAGATATCAAACCCGATTTCTTTTAAAGACTGCATTATTTTTGTAACGTAATCTTCTTCTCTTGCATTCATTTTATATGTGAATGGAACTAACATTTCTATTGATTTATTATTCTCAAACGCACGCATCATGTTGTCGTATCTAATTCTTTCGTGTGCAGCGTGTTGATCTATAAAGTACACAATATCATCTAATTCAACCACTAAATATGTTCCGAATATTTGTCCTACAATATTTCCAAAAAATCTCTCTGTTTCAAACTGCGTCTCTATCTTTTTTGATTCTACCGACTCTACCTCTGGCATTGATATTGTCTGTTGGCTTTTTTGAAACTCTATCGCTTCATGTTGAATGGTTTCTAGAAACGAAGTTCTAACTGGTTCAATTTTTATTTGTTGTTCTGGTTTCTTAACTCTTACTTCTTTACTAATATCGTATTTAACCAATGCTTCTTGGACTGCATGATATATGGCAGAGAAAACTCTTTCTGATTCAACAAACCTAACTTCATATTTTGTTGGGTGTACGTTAATATCTACTTCGTCAAAAGGCATTGTTATCTGCAATACATATATTGGGAATGATTTCGTCATAAGTCTTGGCATGTACGCTTTTTCTACGGCTACTTGCAATTTTTTATCACTAACCACTCTGCCGTTTATGATTAATGTTTGATATGTTCTATTGCTTTTGGTAACGTCTGGCTTTGAAATCCTGCCCTCAACCTTTATTCCTGAAGATAACTTATGTGAAACGGTTAGCATGTTATCTGCTATTTTTGATCCGTATATTTCAAGAATTGCATCGTCTAAGTTTGTTCCCTTATTCATTAAAATCATTTCTTTTTCGTTATCAAATCTAATATTGATTTTGGGCTGAGCAAAAATTAGATCTCTTAGTTTATCTCTTATGTATTTCTCTTCTATATGATCTACTTTGAGAAACTTCTGTCTCGCTGGTACGTTATAGAAAAGGTTCTTGACTATTATGGTTGTTCCTACAGAACATGAATAGTGTTCTTTTTTAATTACCTTTCCACCCTCAATTACTAAATGTGTACCCTCTCTATCTTTGTGGAATCTTGAAAAGACTTTGACTTTCGATACAGATGCTATAGAAGGCAATGCCTCACCTCTAAATCCTAAAGTGCTAATTTGTGACAAGTCTACTGCCGAAATTATTTTGCTAGTTGAATGTGGAGTGAATGCCAATTCTATATCATCGTATTCAATTCCTATTCCGTTGTCAGTAACTACTAAACTTTCTTTTCCCCCACCTTCGCAACGAACTGTTATCTCTGTTGCTCCTGCGTCTATAGAGTTCTCCACCAATTCCTTAACTATTGAAGATGGATTCTCTACAACTTCACCTGCAGCAATCATATTAAAAACTTCTGGTGCTAATTTGTTTATCCTACTCATCTTTCTTAATTATCTCCGTTTTAAGATCCATCAAATATGTCAATGCTTGAACTGGTGTCATGTTATCTAAATTTAATTGCTTAATTCTTTCTTCATACTCAGAGGTTACAACTTCAAATAGGTTGCCTTGCGTTCCCACCTTATCTACTAAATTCGGTATGTCTAATCCGTTATTATTTAATTCTAGGTTCTTTATAATCTGTCTTGCATTTTTAATAACTGTTGTATTTACTCCTGCTATTTCTGCAACTTCTATACCGTAACTTCTTTGTGCTCCACCTGGTACTATTTTGTATAAGAAAGTTATCTTGTTGTTTTGTTCATTTATGAGAATATGATAATTCTTTATGCCATCTATATCATTTAGCTCTATTAATTCGTGGAAGTGCGTTGAAAATAGTGTTTTAGCACGTATGTGTTCGTTTATATAGGTTATTATTGCCCATGCAATGCTTAGACCGTCGAGGGTTGATGTGCCTCTTCCTATTTCATCTATGATTAATAGAGATTTAGGTGTGGCACAATTGAGTATCATTGCTATCTCATTCATTTCTACCATGAATGTTGACTGCCCAGTAAAAAGATCATCAGATGAACCTATACGAGTAAATATTCTGTCTACTATTGGAATTTCTGCACTTTCTGCTGGGACATATGAGCCGACGTGTGCCATTAATACAATTAATGCTACTTGTCGCATATATGTACTCTTCCCTGCCATGTTTGGTCCTGAAATGATTTGAGTTCTATCGTTTTCACTTAGATGTGTATCATTAGCCACATAACCTGTTTTTGTTAATATTCGTTCTACAACAGGGTGTCTTCCAGAAACGATATTAATATCTTTTATTTCTTCTGAAATCTTTGGCTTAGCATAGTTGTTTACTAACGCAGCCCTTGATAGGGATAAAATAAAGTCTAATTTCCCTAAAGCATCTATATAGTTCTTAATCTTGCTATAATCTTCTTTAATTCTCTTCTGTATTTCGTTTAGAATATTTTTCTGAATTTCTTCAAGTCTAATCTCGGCAGAATTTACTTTTTCTTCAATATCCATCATTTCAGCAATTGTATATCTTTCAGAACCAACCAACGTCTGTCTACGTATATAATCACTTGGTACTTGGCTTAAAAATGATTTTGTTACTTCAATATAGAACCCAAACACGTTATTACGTGCAACTTTAAGATTCTTTATACCAGTACGTTCTCTTTCTCTGTTTTGAATTTCCAATATCCATTTGTCTGCATTCTTGGCTATATTCTTATATTCACTATATTCTGCTGAATATGCTTCGTTTATAAAGAATTTTTCATTTTCTGATATGCGTTCTTTATCTAATGCTCTCTCTAACTGTTGGCTTAAATCATCTAAGAAATCTATTTGCGAATCTAATTCTTTCAACGCTAGGCTCTTCATATTGAATAAAATTCTTTTGAACTGTGATGTTAACTTTATTGCTTCTGATAGCGATATTAATTCCTTTGGGACAACTATCCCTAACATGATTCTAGATATAATCCTTTCTACGTCTTTTATATCCGCCAATAGACTCTGCAACTGCACGGCTTCTGTTTTATGTTCTAATATCTCCTCTATTGCATCTAGACGGCTATTAATTTCTGCTGAATTTTGCGAAGGTTGCTCTATTGCGTTCTTTAGTTTCCTTGTACCCATCGGTGTTGAGGTATAATCAAGGACTGATAGCAATGTACCTTCTTTTTTCCCATCTCTAACATTTTGGGTAAGTTCTAGGTTACGTCTTGTATTAATATCTAATACCATGCAGTTCCCTTCGTTCAGAACTTGCACCTTTCTAATATTTCCTAAAAGTTGTTTTTGTGTTTGTACAGCATATGACAATATTTGAGACGTCGCCATTATTTGATTTTTAACACTCAAATTAAACACATCAAGATTTGAAACTTTGAAATATTCTTTTAAATATTCGGTGGCACTGTTTAAACTATTGTATCCACTAGAGAACATCTTTGGCTTAATTGAAAACATTCCAAAGTATGGGATTTCGTCTCTGTGTTTGAATATGTCTTCATTTGCTAAAATTTCCTTTGGTTGAATCATTGCCAATATATCTTGAATTCTGCTTAGGTAGTTATCCCCACTATATGAATACACATTAAATTGCCCAGTTGATATATCTATCCATGAAATTCCAAAAGTGTTCTTTTCGCTACAAATGTAGGCAAGGTAATTTGGTTGAGCATCTGTCAATATTGAATCTTCAAGAACTGTTCCTGGTGTAACTACTCTTAAGACTTCACGTTCAACCATTCCCTTTTCTTTTGGATCGGATACTTGTTCGCACATCGCTACCGAATATCCAGCATCAATTAATTTCTTTACATACCCTGAGACACTGTGGAAAGGAACACCACACATTGGGGCTGTAGTATCGTTCCCTGCACTTCTTTTTGTTAATGTGATACCTAAAATCTTTGACCCTATCTCGGCGTCCTCATTAAACATTTCATAGAAATCACCCAAGCGGTATAAAAGAATGCAGTCTTTATATTCATTCTTTATTTTGAAATATTGTTGCCACATTGGCGTCAATTTCTTATCACTCATATGAGTTCTCCATACATCGCTGTGTTTGTAGATGACACAATTTTGACTTTATAAAATTCCCCTTCTCTTAAACCCTCATTTGGAACACACACTATTTTACCATTAAATGTTTTTCCTGCAATGTAACCTTCTTTAGATGCAAGAAATTTGTCGGTTAGAATTTCATGAACTTCCCCTATTGATTCCTTACTCATTGCTGTGGTTATCTTCTTTTGAAGTTTGAGAATCTTATCTATTCTCGCTTGCTTAATTTCATATAGCAACTGTTTCATTTCACTCGCTGGCGTTCCTTTCCTTGGCGAATATATAAATGCGAATATGCTGTTAAACTTAACCTTTTCAACTAAATCATATGTATCAACAAAGTCGTCATCTGTCTCTGTTGGAAATCCAACCATTATATCTGTTGTCAGTACGATGTCGGAGATTTTGTTTCTTAGTTTTTCCACTAATGAGAAATAGTGTTCACGTGTATATCTTCTATGCATATCATTAAGCACTTTGTTTGATCCTGCTTGTACTGGTAAATGAAGATAATGAGCGATATTCTTTGAGTTCGCTATTACGTCTATTAATTCATCTGTTAAATCCTTCGGATGTGAAGTCATAAACTTGAGTCTGAATTTATACTCCAACTTATCTATCTCTTTAAGCAATGTTGCAAAGTTTGTTCCATCATTGAAATCATTTCCGTAACTGTTCACGTTTTGACCTAGTAAAGTGATTTCTTTGTATCCTTCTTCTAAGCACTGCTTTACTTCAAAAACAATATCTTTAATTGGCCTTGATAGTTCTCTTCCCCTTACATATGGGACGATACAATATGTACAGAAATTGTTGCAACCATATATTATATTCACCCATGCGTTTGGATAACTTGTGCGGAATTTATCCATTTTACCATCAAGGTATAGGTACTCTGGTGGCATTTCTTGAGAAAATTCACGTTTTCTTCTTTTTTCTTCTATATACTGTTTGAGTATATTTTCAAGATTTGAGATGTTTCTTGTGCCTAAAACAATATCTACATATGGATAACTTTTCTTGAATACTTCATCATATCCTCTTTGTTGTGAGAGACATCCAACTACAACCACAATGATATTTGGATGCTGTTCTTTGATTTTTTTATACATCCCAATATGCCCAAAAATCTTTTGTTCTGCAGTGTCTCTGATACAACATGTATTAAACACGACAACGTCTGAAATGTTGTCATCACTTTCTTCAAATCCAAACTTTATCAATATTGATGCAATTTTTTCGGACTCATGGACATTCATCTGACATCCGTATGTATGTATTTTATACGTTCCTTTCATCAGACAATTTCCATCCCATCAATACTGTTTGTTATTAACTCATCTAAATTCGGTATTTCTTTTTCTAGTTCGATAACGTGGTTTAGGGATGGATGTATTACTGGATTCTTTGGCAAAAATACAGTACAACAATCATCAAATGGTAATATGGATGTTTCATATGTATCTATCTCTTTTGCTATGTCTATGATTTCATTTTTATCCATTCCTATGACTGGTCTAAATATTGGTAATTCGCTTGCGTCCTGTGTTGACGTCATGCTCTCAACCGTTTGTGATGCCACTTGTCCTAATGATTCCCCTGTTATAATTGTAGGGATTTTTTGCTGACTCGCTACCTTGTTAGCAATCCTCATCATAAATCTACGCATTATAGTTATCATATATTCTGGTGGGCAGTATTTATGTATTGCCATTTGGATCTCTGTAAACGGAACAATATATAACGTTATATCTGTACAATACTTAGATATAATTTTTTTTAACTTAATTACTTTATTCTTTGCTCCGTCTGACGTATAAGGTGGTGAGACAAAATGTATTGCGGATATCTTCATTCCTCGCTTTGCCATCATATATCCTGCTACTGGCGAATCAATTCCACCAGATAAAAGTAAAAGTCCTTTAGATGATGAACCCACTGGCAATCCACCTTGTCCCATTTGAATATTGTCAAAGACAAAAATATCGCCGTTTTCTCTGATGTCTATTTTATATTCATAATCAAATTTCTTTAAAGAGACCTCCATGTCAGAATTTGCTAATATTCCCTTTGCTAGATATGCAGATATATCACTAGATGACATCGGAATTTTCTTCATTGCTCTATTTGCACTTATTCTAAATGTCTTTCCTTTATCTTCTCCATAACTATGTTTTTCTGATGCATAACTTTTCAATATCTCTAACACTTCTTTAAATTCACAATCTTGATATTTCGTTTTGTATCCTAATGATAATGAATGTATACCGAATGTGGATTTGAGAACGTCTAGTATACTTTCTATTTCTTCTTCTTTGAAAGCTGTTACGTAATATCTATTTTGTAAAGATACTAAGTTACACTTTATTTTATTTTTCTTAAATCCTTCCTTGATATTTGTGAGAAGTTGTCTTTCAAACACTCCTCTGTTTTTACCCTTTAAGAATATTTCGCCAAATCTGATTAATATTATCTGTTCCACTAAACTGCCCTCAATTCGCTTACACATTCTTTTAATGCGAGAATAACTTCTTTTATTTCTTCTTTATTGTTCATGTGAGAAACACTAAACCTAACAATTCCATCTTTATATTCTTTGGCTATTTTAAGATTCTTTTTATACAATCCTTCGTTCTTACCTGAACATGCAGATCCAGTCGCTACAACAATCCCCTTCTTGTCTAGCATGTGTAACAGAACCTCGCCTCTGATGCTTTTGAATGCAACTAGCAAAATCCCACATGTGTCTTCTGGTGATAAGAAAACTACATCTTTTATTTCAGTTTGTATTGCGTTTCTTAGTTTAGTTATATAACTTTTAGTATTTGATACTTTGGTCTCAAAGTCAGTAAGCCCTTCTTGTATTGTTTTAGATAGGGCTTTAATGTCTGGGAAAGATACAGTCCCTGATCTATGTCCGCTTTGCTGTCCACCACCCAGCATTAATGGTTTGAGCGTTGTCTCTTTCTTCTTGTATAAGAAACCCATTCCTTTTAGTCCATGAAATTTATGTGCTGAAACTGTGTAAAAATCAACGTCCAATTTTGACATTGAAACTGGCATCTTTAAAAATGCTTGTACCCCATCCGAATGAAAAATGACTTTTCTATTTACATTCCTAGCCTGCCTAACTAATCTCTCGATATCGTTAATACATCCTGTTTCATTACATACGTGCATAACTGAAATTAATGATACATCTGGTGTGAGCAACTTAACATACTCTTCTTCTATTACCTTGCCAGATTGGTCAACTGGAATATACTTTAACGTATATCCTTGCATCTCCATATTTTGTGCTGGCCTTAAAACACAATCATGTTCTGCTTGAGATATTAGTATGGTGGATTTTTTAGGAATTACCACTCCGTTAAAAACATGATTAACTCCTTCAGTTCCGCCCGAATTAAAGATTATTTCTCCCGACCCATTTGTAGATTCTAAAATTTGTTTTTGGATTTGTTCAATTTCTAGACTTTGCTTCATCGCAACATCATATAGCCCAGATGGGTTATAAAAGTTCTTTACTGCATCATCGCAATACTCTTCAACTACGTTCTTGTATGGTATCGTTGTTGCAGCATTATCTAGATAAATCATCTAAGTTTTGCTCCGAATTTTTCTTCTAGGAATTCAAGAATTTTCTTCATCCTTTCGTCGATCTCAGTATCAACTAATGTTTTATCTTTACCTTGGAAATAGAAGTGAATTGCGATTGACTTCTTATTATCTTCAATACCTATTCCTTGGTATTCATCAAACAAACGACAATCAATTAATTCTTCAATTTCAAGTTTGTTGAGTTCACTTTCAATTTGCCACGCTGTGATATTTGAATCAAAGACTACAGCCAAATCTCTTTCAACAACTGGGAACTTAGAGTATGTTCTCAAATGAACTTGTGCGTCTCTCATTGTAAATATCTCGTCTATAGATAACTCGAAAATACATACCCTATCTTGGATCTCAAAGTTGCTTAAAACCTTTGGATGAACTTCCCCAATAAATCCTATTTTTTTACCATTTGCGATTATTTCTCCCGACCTACCAGGATGCAAGAATGAATATTTCTTTTCTTCAAAATGTACTGAAATACCCATAATTTTAGCCAAAGCATATACTACTTCGCCCAAATCACGTATGTTTTTGTCTTCTTGAGAGATTGCAACAACGAGTTTTAGTTCTTCTGTTGGCAACCCTTCATTGGCGATAAAGTCTTTATTTTTTGTGTAAGTTTTTGCTATTTCAAACAAGGCAAAATCCCTATTTGAATGTGTATGATTGTATCCAACTACACTGAGCATTGAATGTATTAATGTTGTCCTCATCTCTGAAACTTCGCTACTCAATGGATTCATTATTGAAATTGTGTCATTCCATTTGTTCTTCTTTTCTAGCAATAATTTCTCTCCAAAATTTGATGGTATAAATGAGTATGTCAAGATTTCATTCATTGACATATTGCACATTGCAGATTTAATTTTATCTACGAATTTGTCCTTTTCATCTTTTCCACCCATTGTCTGAACCGCATTCTCAAATAGCGTTGATGGGATGTTATCATAACCAACAAATCTAACATATTCTTCTGCTATGTCGTTTATATTTTCTAAATCGCTTCTCTCTTCTTTTACTGTTAGTTTATATGTATCATTTTCTTTTGTGGCATTCACTCCTAGCAAGGTGAATATCTTTTCAAATTTCTTCACGTCTATTGCACAACCCAAAATCTTCTCTATTCGTTCCAATTTAAAATTGATATTCTTTTCTTTTTTAAAGTTTGTTTTTACATCATAGATTTTTGATTGAATATCTCCATATCCGAATTTATATACATAATGCAAAATTCTCTTCAATGCAATTTCTTGTAAGGAAAGGTCTATTCCTTTTTCAAATCTAGAAGAACTATCACTTCTTAAATTTAATTTTTTAGATGTCTTTCTTACATAATCTCTTGCAAAGTTTGCTGACTCGAAAATTATATTCTTACTATATTCTGTTGTCGCTGTTGCCTCTCCACCCATTACTCCAGCGATTGCAATTGGTTTTTCACCATCAGTTATGGCTATATCGTTTTCTCCAATTTCATACTCAAGTCCATTAAGTGCAGTAATTTTGTTTAAACCGCTCATAGTCTTTACAACAATCTTCTTGCTCTCAATTGAATCATAGTCAAAGGCATGAGTTGGTTGTCCAAGTTCAATTAAAACATAGTTACTTAAATCAACCATGTTGTTAATTGCATTCAATCCAACTGATCTAAGACGTCTAGCAATTTTCTTTGGAGATGGTTTTACTTTTATATTCTCAACAATACATGTCATATATCTTGGGCATAACTGCTGATTCTCCACTTCTATTTCTATTTTGTTTTTACTGCTTTTTGTTTTATATGAAATATCAAGTTCCTTGATTGGTTTGTTCAACATAACAGACAACTCTCTTGCTAAACGATATATTGAATTACAATCTCCTCTGTTTGCAGTGATGGATATGTCTAAAATAACATCGTCATAACCTAAAGCATCAAACGCATTCATTCCTACTAGTTTTTCATCTTTGAATCTAATGATTTCGTCTGCCTTTTGACCATCAACGTCATATTCAGTTAGTGAAAGTTCGTTTAATCCACAGAGCATCCCTTGAGAAAGCACCCCTCGCAATTCGCCAGCCTTGATTTTAAAGTTTTGCGATAGGACTGCCCCATCAAGAGCAACAGCCACAATTTCATTTCCCTGTATTGTTACGTTAGTTACTACTTGAATTGTTTCTTTACCTATCTTAATTTTACAAACTGTTAATTTGTCGGCATTTGGATGTTTTTCAAATCCAACTATTTTACCAACAACTACGTTGTTATGTTTTTGATTTTGATAAATTATATCTTCTACTTCAAACCCAATTGAAGTAAACTTCTCTGCTACCTCTTCAGGTGTTAAATTAAAACTTACAAATTCTTTTAACCATGAAATTGGAACTAACATCACTTCACCTACTTAACAAACTGATTTAAAAATTTAACATCGTTTTCATAAAACATTTTAATGTTTGGAATTTGATACTTAATCATAGCAATTCTCTCAATCCCTAGTCCAAATGCAAATCCACTGTATACACTGCTATCTATATTCGACATTTCTAGAACTTTAGGGTTTACGATTCCAGCACCAAGTATTTCAATCCAACCTGTGTGTTTACAAAGATTACATCCCTTTCCATGACATATTGCACATGAAACGTCAACCTCAACCGATGGCTCTGTGAATGGGAAATATGATGATCTAAGTCTTATTTTTGTATCTGGACTAAATAACTTTGAAGCAAAAACTTCAAGAACTCCTTTTAGGTCAGATAAGGAAATATTCTTATCTATTGCCAACCCTTCAATCTGATGGAATATTGGGCTATGTGATGCGTCATCATCAGAACGATATACTTTGCCTGGGACTATAACCCTAATAGGTGGTTTTTGATTTTGCATAACTCTCGCCTGCATTGGTGACGTATGCGTACGCAAAACAAAATTTTCTGTTATGTAGAAAGTATCTTGCATATCTCTTGCTGGGTGATCTTTTGGTACGTTCAACAACTGGAAGTTGTAATAATCTGTTTCTATTTCTGGCCCTTCTGCAACCAAGAATCCAATAGAAGAAAATATTTCACATATCTCATTTTTGACTAATGTGATTGGATGTAGAGTTCCTAACTTCTGTTCTTTACCTGGGAAACTGATATCTATTTTTTCATCCTCAAGTCTTTCATTTAGTTCTTTATCTTCAATCTCCTTTGCTTTCAATTCATATTTTGTTTGAACATCACTTTTTGCTTTATTAATCGCTGCACCTAGTTTAGGTCTTTGTTCTTTCTCCACCTTTCCTAGCAACATCATCATTTTTGAAAACTCGCCAGACTTTGAAAAATACTTTTGCCAAAATTCTTTTGATTCAACATCGGTTTCTAAGGCAGTTAATTCATCTAATGCAATCTTTTTAATCTTCTCTATTTCATCAAACATATGACCCTCTTATAATAAAATATTATACATAATAAAATATATTGACTTTTGTTTGAATTTGAATACTCAAATTGGCGACTAAATAGACATTCTAATCCGTTTAATTTTTTAGTAACAAATGTCGCATAAAAAAATCGTTGCACTTCCCGATTCTTGCTCTAAATAGTGTTTTGTTATATATTATACGTGCGAGCTAGCCAGATGATCGCATACGCAAGTATGAGGAAAGTCCGAGCACCATAGGATAGAGTGCAGGTTAACTGCCTGTGAAGGCGACTTCAAGGAAAGTGCAACAGAAAATAACCGCCGTAAGGTAAGGATGAAAAAGTAAGGTAAGAGCTTACTCACAATTTGGTGACAATGCGTGGTGTAAACCCCACTTGGTGCAAGAAAGAGTACGATATGTTATCCGCATGTACTCGCAATCGCTTGAGCTACTGAGCAATCTTTAGCCTAGATAGATGATCATCTAATACAGAACTCGGCTTACAGACTAGTCTCGCCTCCTTTAGTTTTAAATTAAATTGTTGACTTTGTTGAATCTTAAAATTTATTAAAATTTCCTATCCTACTCGAGACAGTATTCATCTTCTTTTTCTCTGATCCTATTCATCGCTGGTTCTATTATGTGTTGGTATCTACTCAACATTGATGACATATAATAAAGTTTTCTTTGCTTCGTGAATACTTCAACACCCTTATAGTATTCTGGAATTTCAGCAAAGAATTTCTTTATTTCACCAACCTTTTCTTGGAATTTATCCCCTACATATAAAATTGCTTCTTCTAAATCCTTGCTAGCGAAATTTAAAACTGCATCGTTTCGTATGTTGTTTCCTTTCGCATCGTGGTAACCTGTAACTCCGTTTAAGACACTGGACATCATCTTTGCTGGATTGGACAGTAGATCACTAATCTTATTCTCTGAAACTTTACTATGAAAAGATGCTCCATTATCATATATTGGTGCCAATGAAAACGTTCCATCCTTTTTAGAGTATATCAACCCCCAGTTATCATCATTTCGATCGTTATTATTAATTAACAAATCCATAACTACAACTCTCCAGAACCTTTCTTTAACCCCGAAGACTTGCTTTAACGCCCTATTCTCTTCTAATTGTTTTGCTATGATTTCCAAAGTATACTCCCCATATGCTATTCCTTCATCCATTCCTTTTAGGTCTTGTTTTGCATCATTTTTTAGTTTTGTAAAAGAAGCAAGTCGAAGATCTTCATTTTGTAAGAAATCCTTACAGCCACAAACTAATTTATTACGTTTCCCATCAAAAATAATACCCAGTTTAACTTCTTGAACGTCAAAACCCATTATTTCATATACTTTTGACCCCAGATATTCGCTCAATGGTGCTGAAGAATACGAAATACCTATTGAGTCACGTAAATTTTTTGTGTCTTTTGGGAACTTGACCATCCAAAATTCACCATTTAAAATCACGCCCAGTTTTGTCCCTGCTCTTCCTCCATACAACAAATCTCGTGAACTCAATTCTAAATTCGTAAAATCTATCATTTCTATCATACTCTAAACCTACTTACTAGCGTTTCCCACTGATAATCATTCAACTGTTTCTTTGACACTGCATTTTTTGCGTTCGTATCTATAGCACAGGCAAGATTCATATATAACCCATAATCATCTTCTAAATCGGCTTTTTCAGCATCTTCAACTAAATTTTGAATATTTTGTGGCAACTTAAAATTAATCTTAATGCTGTCGTCTATATAATTATACTTTTGATTCCTCTTTATGTCTTCTTTAACTAATCTAATAAGATACTGTGTCATATTATTGGCATCACACAACCTATTTATTACATCTTGGTTCTCTTTGCGAACTCTGAACTTAAAAGTCTTATAATTTTCCTTAATGTACTTATTAATATATTCTCTATTTTTCTCTTTACATTGTTCCATATCTATACCTTATCTTATTTGGGGTCTAATGTAAATATAACTTGTAGTAAATCGTGTTTTTTATCCCCTTCTTTGGGAAAGACCACTAGAAATCTTTAGGGAAATTTTTCAAGACCGCCCTCAAAGAGCCCCTTTTTTAAGTTATTACACTAGAAAAGTTTAGGCTGATAAATTTAGAGGGTGAACATTACAATCAGTACAATTTGTGACTGGTAGTTTTGCTCTCATCGCATTCTAGATATGCTTAAAAAATCACAACAGTCATTAACTGAACATAAATATCTCTAGCGGTTGTATAAGATTACAGATTACCTTATGTTATTCCCACTCTATCGTTGCTGATGGCTTGTCGGTAATATCGTATACTACTCTATTTACGCCCTTTACTTCACTTGTGATTCTATGTGCTATCTCTTTCAAGACTGGGAATGGAATAGATACTGCATCTGCTGTAACAGCATCAAAAGTATTAACTGCTCTCAACGCTATTAGGTTCGCATAAGTACGACATCCTTCGCTGTCTACGCCTGTCGTTTTACAATCTGTCAACACTGCAAAATATTGCCAAATATTCTTATTAAGTTCTTTCTCTTCTATGACTTCACGATATATCGCATCTGCTTCTTTTAAAATATTTAATTTTTCTTTTGTGATTTCTCCCAATACACGAACGCCTAGCCCTGGTCCAGGGAATGGTTGTCTATCAACTATAAAGTCTGGTAGTCCTAACTCTCTACCAATTTCTCTAACTTCATATTTATACAAATCACGCAAAGGTTCTACGATGCCTTCAAATCCGATGTCTTCTGGCAAACCACCAACATTATGATGCGACTTTACCAATTTCCCATTCTTTTCAGTTCCACTCTCGATGACGTCTGGCAAAATTGTGCCTTGCGCAAGGAAATGAATTTTGCCTAATTTCTTTGCTTCCTCTTCAAAAACTTTAACAAATTCTTTTCCTATTACTTTTCTTTTTTGCTCAGGGTCAGTTACTCCCTTCAACTTTGTTAAAAATCTATTTTCTGCATCAACTGAAATTAAGTTTATTCCAAATTGTTTTTCAAAAACTTCTCTCACTTGTTCTGGCTCATTCTTTCTTAAAAGTCCATGATTAACAAAAACACAATATAAACTATCTGGACATGCCTTATGTAAAAGTGCTGCACACACTGAACTATCTACCCCTCCAGATAACCCTAATAAAACTTTTTTGCCTTGTATTTTATTTCTTAAATCCTCAATAATTTTGTTTGTATCGTACGACATAACATTGCCTCCACAAGTCAATTATACTATATGTTTGTTTATTTCATTGAAATATTCATCTAGTATATTTTACTTTTTTTATTTTACGTTAGGGCTTGAAAAATAAAAAGACCCAATCTCCAGTTACTTTCGTAACGGCTTCGAGGGCTTTCTCCCTTTACCTTGGTTCATTTGTTTTAGGTATCAATAATTAATGACTTAGTCTAGTGCTTTGCTCAAGAACTGCTTTAATTTTGTACTCTTTGGATTTTCAAAGACTTCAGTTGGAGTACCTTCTTCTTCTATAACTCCATCAGCCATAAATATCACTCTATCTGACACGCTCTTAGCAAACTCCATTTCATGAGTAACTACAATCATTGTTATATTATCTTTCTTTAAATCCTTGATTACTTGCAAGACCTCATTTGTTAATTCAGGATCCAATGCACTTGTTGGCTCATCAAAACATAGAATATCTGGAGACATAGCTAATGCTCTAGCAATAGCGACTCTTTGTTGTTGCCCTCCAGATAACTCACAAGGATATGCTTTGAGTTTTTCTCTTAACCCAACTCTTGCAATTATACTTTCCGCTTGCGTCTTAATACCATCTGCAAATTCTTTTTTCTTTGCTTTTAATTTCTCGTTTAATTCTTGTTTGCGTTTTTTTTCACTGTTTTTAATTTCTTTGATTTTGGCAGTTATTTGTGGTTTATTGTCCTTTGTTTGTTCTGCTTTGGCTTTCAGAATGTCCTCTTGATACTTCGATTTAACTTGTTTCAGTTCATATATTTTCTTTAGATATCTTTTTATCTTTTCATCGCAGACTTTAATCCTTTCTCTACGTTCGTCATCTATCTCATTATTTTTTACTTTCGTATTCTCTTTTTTTAATTTATCTTTTAATACTGATATTGTTGAATTGAACTTATCTCTTAAGGTCTTTCTTCTCTGGGCGTTGATTGCTTTGTCGTTTGTATATGTCTCTTGAATACTTTTGATTTCTTCAAAATCATTTTGTTTTTTCGCATCACTTAAACTGCTTTTCATAAGTTTAGTCTTCAATTTTAGAGATTCTACAAGTTCTTTGTTTGCGTCAGAGTATTTCCTTTTCTCTCCCTCTATTTGTTTCTTTATCTCTAAACACTTTTCACAAATTATTTCTTTCTTTATGACTTTGTACTTCTTTATCTTTTCTTTTTGTCTTTCGATTGCGTCCTTATCTATTGGATTAATTTCAGAAAATATTTCCTTTCGGTATTCTTCGCATTTTCTTTTAAGATCCATATATGGTGCTAGCGTTACATTTTGAAAAACATTGTAATGTGGAAAAAGATTAAAGTTTTGAAAGACTAATCCAAATGGTTGCCTTTTCTTTGCCAACTGATTATACGTGAGTTTCTTGTCAACTACTCCATCAAAAAGTACTTTGTTGTCTAAGTAGATTTCCCCCTCGTCTGCTAATTCTAAAAAATTGAGACATCTTAGTAGGGTGGTCTTTCCACTGCCAGATGACCCTATAATTGAAATTACTTCTCCTTGATTTAAATTAAATGATACTCCCTTGAGAACTTCAACATTGTTGAACTTTTTATATAATTTTACAACTTCTAACGTTTTCATCTTACACCTTATAATAGTCTAGTTTCTTTTCAATGTAGTTAAAAAGCAAGGTCAACAATCCGTTGAATACTAGATAAAACAACCCTGAATATAGGATGACCCAATATTTACCTTTATTTGAATAATATTCAGCAAATGCTAGAATTTCTAAAACTCCAAGGATTCTTGCTAACGCTGTATCTTTTACTAGGGTTATAATTTCATTAGACATTGGAGTCAAGATTCGTTTAAACAATTGTGGTAATACTATTTTAAAATACGTTTGTGACTTCGACATTCCCAAGACCTTTGCTGCTTCAAATTGACCTTTTGGAATGCTCGCAATACCGCCTCTATATATCTCTGAAAAATATGCAGCATAGTTTATTACAAAGGCTATAGCCACAAACACAAAACTAAGTTGTACAACTCTTATATTTAACGCTCCAGCGATATCTTTGTTCGGAATCTTAAATACTGCGTATGGAATGAAGGAAACTAATATTATTTGCAATAGCAATGGTGTTCCTCTCACCACCCATACAAATACTCTGGACAACCATCTCCATGGTTTAAACTTTGAATCAGAACCAAGTGCTATTAACATACCAAAAGGTATTGCCACCACTAAGGTGATGGCAAATAGCAACAATGTTCTTCCAAATCCTTCAAATAAATCTAGTGTAATACTTTGTGCCATGTTTTATTATTTTTTCTTTATTAACAACTCTTCTGCTGAAGATCCTGACTCAACACCAATTGTTATGCTCTTGTTCTTTAATAGTGCATCTGCAGTTGTATACTTGCTTGCATCTTTTGCTTTAACTAATGGCATTTGCTCATTTGTTAAATATTCTAATGAAAGTTCAAATATGTTCTTTCTCTCTTCATTAACTGTAAAGTTGTTCCATATCAAATCAATGCTTCCTGTTGCAATTTCGTTTTCTTTGTTTTTCCATGAAATAACTTTGAACTCAAGTTCTATGTTTGTGCTATATAATGTATTCAAATATGTAACTATTGATTGTGCTAAAGCAGTTTCATATCCTGTCCATTCTTTACCATCTTGATATGAGGCTGGCTCAAGTAATGTAACCCCTACTACTAGTTTCTTCTTTGCTACAACATTGTTCCATGAATTATCTGTTGCATTTGTGATTGGATTTACTGCATCTTTAGTTAATGAGTAATTCTTCTCAATTCCGTATGGCTCATATATTGTCTTCTTAAGTGCATCATTTTGTGCAACAGCAATTAAGCCTTCATTAATTTTTTGAATTAGTGCTTTATTACCTTTCTTTGCCCCTACCGCAAATGTTTCCTTACCTAATACGATATTTTCTAATGCCTTAAGTGATGAATCTTTTTTCTCATAGTATCTTGCCATTATGGAATCAATTACTGCCATATCAATATCGTTACCTAGTTTGCTAATTGCATCTGCTTGTGAGCCATATGCAACAACTTCTTTACCAAATAAATACTTGTCTGTATTAGAACCCTTGTTCACCTTCTTAGTGCATCCTGTTGCAGCGAACATAATCACCAAAACTGATGCAACCGCTATAAACATACTTAAAAACTTCTTTGCTCTTGTTTTCATTTTTTCTATCTCCTTCAATTTGATATTTTTAGTTTACTTTATCACGTTAAAGTAGTAAAGCGTTTTGAGCACAAAAATGCTATATTTTGCTGTTTTTAAGCATTTTAGTAGTTTAATTTACGAATTTCACCATTAACTTTGTGAATTACTACGTGTCCACTGTTATTTTTGGCAAGAGTTTTTGCAAATTCTATTGCTTCTTCTTGGGTTGGGAAGAATTGAATTGTTTTTTCTGATCCTTCTTTTCTTACTCTCCATTCTTTATAACGATCATGTTCATCATCTTTATTTTGTGAAACATGATATCTATTGACTGTTTGTGTCTCAACTACCTTTTCTTCAGGCTTCTTTCCTACCTTTGACTTATCATCTTTCTTTTTCTTACACATAAAGTCCTCCTCTATTTCTTTAAACTCAAATGGAGTTACTTGATATACATAATAGTTAAGCCAGTTATAGAACAACAAATTCGCTGTTGATTTCCACTTCATGTCGATTTCATCTGAAATTTCATTAACAAAATAGTTCTCTGGCTTTTTAATTTTAATGCCTTTCTTCAAATCCCTTAAATATTCTTTCTTTAATGTATCGCTATCGTATTCTGCGTGCCCAGTAAAAAAGAAACTTCTGTTGTCATGTGTTTTTAATATAGATATTCCTGCAACGTCTGAATATGCTAGCACTTTAACTTTTCTACTCTTCCATACTTGTTCGTTATCAATTTCTGTATATCTTGAATGAGGAATAAAGAACGTATCGTCCATACCTTTTAATAACATGTCATTTGCCGCTGCTGCTTTAGTTCCATATACTCCAAATAACTTTTCTGGCAATTCTCTCTTCTGTATGTTAAATAAATGATATAGAGCTGCTTGTGCACCCCAACAAATATATATTGTACTGGTTACATGAGTTTGTGCCCAGTCAATAATGTCTTCTAATTCTTCCCAATAGTCAACATCTTCAAAAGGTATTGTTTCTACAGGAGCCCCAGTAACTATCATTCCATCAAATTGACGTTTCCTTATTTTGTCTAGTTCAATGTAGAAACGATCTAAGTGATCTTTTGACGTATTCTTGCTCTTATGTGTTGCTGTCTTAATAAACGTAACGTTTACTTGCAATGGTGTGTTCCCAAGTAATCTTAACAATTGTGTTTCTGTCTCAACCTTTGTTGGCATCAAATTAACAATCGCTACTTCTATAGGGCGAATATCTTGTTGTACTGCCCTTGCCGTCTGCATAGTAAATATTTTCTCTTTATTTAAAATATTGTTTGCTGGCAAATCTGATGGTATTATTATTGGCATTATTATCTCCTCCTTATAAAGCCTGGCTCAAATCTAAAATAATATCCTCAACATTCTCAATTCCGCAAGACAATCTAATCAATCCTGGTGAAATACCGGCTTCTAATAACTCTTGCTCTGTTAATTGTCTATGGGTAGAACTCGCTGGATGCAAAATACAACTTTTTGCATCTGCTACATGTGTCTCAATACTGATTAGTTTCAATTTTTTCATGAACTCTTCTGCACTCTTTCTGTCGCCTTTAACTTCAAAACTAATTACCCCACATGACTTCCCTTTATTGAAATATTTTTTTGCTAACTTATAATCGCTATCTGTTTTTAATCCTGGATACTTAACCATTGACACTTTATCACTGCTGGCTAAGAATTCTGCTACCTTCTGTGCGTTATATACATGCCTTTCCATGCGAACTGCAAGACTCTCTAAGCCCAAGTTGATGATGAATGCATTCTGTGGTGATTGGCACATTCCGAAATCTCGCATTAATTGCGAAATACATTTAGTTATATATGCCTTTTCGCCAAAATCTCTTGTATAGACAACTCCGTGATAACTTGGATCTGGTGTTGTTAATCCTTCAAATTTTCCACTTGCTTCCCAATCAAAACGACCGCTATCAACAATAACGCCACCAACTGTTGATCCATGACCATCCATGTACTTTGTCGTTGAATGAGTAACTATATCTGCTCCAAACTCAATTGGCTTGCAATGTATTGGTGTAGCAAACGTATTGTCCACAATCAAAGGAATTCCATTTTCATGTGCAACTTGTGCGAATTGACTTATATCAAAAACTGATAATGAAGGATTTGAGATGGTCTCCCCAAAAATGGCTTTTGTATTTTCTTTAATTGCGTCGTTTATTTCTTTTTTGCTTGCCTTTGGTGATATGAAGGTAACCTCTATTCCCATCTTCTTTAGTGTCGTTGAAAATAAATTATACGTACCACCATATATCTGTGATGATGACAAGATATGATCTCCAGCATTTGCAATATTAAAAACTGCCATGAAATTTGCAGCTTGACCAGATGATGTAAGCACGCTTGCTATTCCAGCTTCCAACTCTGCAATCTTTACTGCTACCATATCTGTAGTTGGATTTTGCAACCTAGAATAAAAGTACCCACTGGCTTCTAAATCAAAATTTTTAGCCATATCCTCAGATGTATCATACTTGAATGTCGTACTTTGTATGATTGGTATCTGACGCCCTTCTCCATTCTTTGGTTTATAGCCTTCATGTATACATTTTGTCTCTATTTGGCTCATTATCACCTACTTCAAATTATTTTCTTTCAATGTTCTTTGAATATTTCGCTTTTCTTCTTTGTCTTTGATGCTTCTTCGTTTATCGAACAACTTCTTTCCCTTACATAATCCTATTTCGATTTTTATGAGAGCATCTTTAAAATAAACTTTAAGTGGTACTAATGTGTATCCCTTACTTTCTATCTTCCCCCTAAGTTTATTTATTTCGTACTTGTGCAATAAAAGCTTACGAGTACGTGTTGACTCTTTATTATTATAACTACCTTTGTCATATTGTGCAATATGAGCCCCAATTAGAAATGCCTCGTTTCCCCTTATTATCACATAAGACTCGTTTATGCTGATTTTGCCTAATCTAACGGACTTTACTTCGCAACCCTCAAGAACAACACCTACTTCTATTTTATCTTCTATAAAATACTCATATGATGCTCTTTTATTTGTTGCTACTATTTTGATTGATTCACTCATTTTCTGAGTCAAAAATTATTTGCTTAATTGCCCCACTCTCGCTATTAACGAAAAAGTAACTGCAAATAATAACATAAAAATAAATAAAACAAGGGTAACAATTTTAAGTGTTCTTTCCTTGCTATACATTTTGTTCTTCCCATAATATGTTTCTGAAGAACCTGATAATGCCCCAACGTTTTCGTTAGTACCTTTTTGAACTAATACTAATACTACTAAAGCAATTGAAATAAGAACCATAAATACAGCAAAAGTAATCTTTAGTGCTTCTTGCACTCCAGTATCTATTGTGTACTCTGCTAGTGTCTTAAGCGGTTTCTTGCTCTTTGCAGCCAATAATAAATAGTTCATTTTCCTTCTCCAAAACTGTACTTAATTTTAACACAGAAAAAAGATAATTCAAAAAGAAAACTATGCCTTAAGAAGACCAATTTTTACTTTCTTATATATCCTAGTAACTTAAGTGCTGCTTTTGTTCCGTATGCTACTCTTTTGCCCCTAAGTACCATTTGCATATTTGAATCAGCAAATGACTTTGCATTCTTTGCATAAAACTCTTTTGCCATTGCTATAGTTTTGTAATCAGCAATCAATATGTGATCTCCAGTTTTGGGATTGTATGCGTAGATTTGTTTTGTAATTGACTGCTCTATCGCACTGTTCTTTTGACTTACCTGTACGTTGGTAATATAACCTTTCCTTTCAAGTTTACGTGCTGTCGAATCATTTGTACATCCTACGAATGCCAAAGTAAACAAAAGCACACAAATAATTCCTATTGTTAAAATTGCTCTGCTGTTCTTTCTCATTTTATTAATGTATTTATTATCTCCTTTTTTCCAATATATACTATTTTGCCTTTGCGTACCACATCATATTTAGAGTTTCCTCCCAAAGTGTACTTCTTGTATGCGGCAATTTCTTTTGCTCCTCTTAAACTTTTGCATTTGATTATTTCAACAGTGTTATAATCTGTAATTTTTTTGTTTGATCTTTTTATTATCCATGTGCCATCCTCTGAGACAGAATCACCTGATGTAATAATTTCTGTATAGCCAGCAGACTCCAAGCGTTGTCTGAGGTTTTGTTGGGACGTGCATCCAACGAGTAGCACAGCAAAAAGACTAATGATAAGTGTTGATATAATATTTATGAACATTTTTCTTTTCATTAACTTACCTGCCCAGTGCATCGTTTACCGAATCCTTACTTCCGATATAGACTTTCGTTCCTCGTTTTTTTACTGTCTTGTTGCTATTTTTTGATTTATAAAACTCATAATATGTTTTCGCTGCTTGTAGAGTTTTGCATTTAGTAATCGAAACTTCATCAATTGTTATTCCATTTTCATCCTTTCTAACCATCTCAACAGTCCATGTTTCATAATCTGACGAAAAATGAATGTTATTTTCTTGATATCCTTTCCCCTTTAATTTCTTTACTTCATCAACTGCGGTACAAGCAAAAAGGCTCACTATTGAAATAGCAAGAATACAACTTATAATTACAATTTTGTTAAATACAGTTTTCATAAATTCAATTAAGTGTTTTCAGATTAACAAATGCTAATTATGTTGTCAAGATTGCAAAAATTGGCAAATAAAAAGGAGACAAATGTCTCCCTTTTAAGTTTGAGAACTGGCATCGACATACTCTCCCGGGCCGTCTCCAGCCAAGTACCATCTGCGCTGTGAAGCTTAACTTCTGTGTTCGGTATGTGAACAGGTGGATCCTTCACGCTATAGACACCAGTATGGTTGAATGTTACTAGCACATTCACAATTGCATAGCTAGATTTTGCTTTGTATATGGTCGGTTTGATTGTATTTATGATTGAAGCCCTCGGACTATTAGTATCGGTTAGCTGAATACATTACTGTACTTA
>CAUSLO010000015.1:0-26013 GCA_963532875.1 uncultured Clostridia bacterium
TTGAACTACTTAAAGTCTTATCTCTTATATAGTGGATTAATTTGGGAATTATTTACTTTACTTGATCCTATTCTAATATACCTTACTCCATCAAATGAAACTGGAATTTTTTTAGCACTTGGAATTTCTAACACTACTATTCTCTTATCAGCAAAGTATATCTCCTTAAAAGAAAAAAGAATATCTGGGGACAATTGCCTCGCAATGTAATGTTCTAATGGTTCACCATTAACATTTATTCTATAGTTAAACGTAGTCCCTGAAATCTCATGAGTTGCGTCCGATACACCCCAAATAAGATACGCATATCCTCGTTTGCACATCGTCGCTGCATTGGAAAGTGCAGATATATATTCCCCTATCTCGTGTGGCTCATACCAGTTTTCTTTAAACTCGAACCATTCCTCTTCTGATTTGTATTGAATTAATTCTTTTATAATTTCATGGTGCTTACTCAAAACTTTATCCCCCACTTATCCCCCACTTATCCCCCACTTTATCTACCACTTACATCTTAACACAACTGCGATACTTTCTTATCAATAAATTAAATAAACGTCTATAAACATATGCTTAATGCGTATGCATTATGCTTATAAAACTTTCATTAAAATGATTTGTAAGTTGTTTAAGACTTCCATGTATAAATGGTTATATCTTCATGTCGCCAAATTTTATAACTTTATAATTTCGTAATATCTCGCTAACAATAAAACTTACGATTGTTGGGATTAATATAAAACAAACCAAGATCCCTAGTACTACGTTTACTGTGCTAATCATGTTTTTAGAGGCACTAATTGTTTCTATAACTCCAACTAATCCTGAAGTTCCCATTCCGCCACCAAATGCTGTACTTCTGAGCCCAAATGCTACAGTTGCGAATGGTCCTGAAATTGCACTAGAAATAACTGCTGGATAAAGTATTGCTGGATTTTTCATAATATTTGGGATCTGCAACATTGAGGTCCCTAGTCCTTGTGCCAACAAACCTCTCCATCCGTTTTCTCTATAACTTGCTACTGCAAAGCCAATCATATGGCATGCACATCCTGCACACGCTGCCCCTCCTGCAAGCAACATCGCTGGACTATTATTTCCTAATGCAAAAGATATCCAGATTGCTGCAGATGATGTTGGCATGGTCAACAAAATACCCATCGTTATTGATATAACTAATCCTGCAGTGAATGGGGCTAATGATGTTGCAACCTCTATCAACTTTGCTATTTGTTTAAAAAGTAATACAAATGGATATGCAATAAACACTCCGATTGCCATATACACGAACATGAACAATGGCAACCCAATTACTGCTAACTTGATTTTCTTAGAAATATGTTGTCCTAGTTCAATTGATATGACCGAAACAACATACGCCCCTATCGGATCGCCAGGCGACAGCATCTTTACTTTCGCCAAAGCCCCCAGCTTTTCTATTTTATCTGATGATATCAATCCAGTTAATTGTCCGACTATTTCGTATGAAAAAGAACCCACCATTCCAGCAATTGTTGCTGTAACTATAACTGTGGGGTTGCATTTAAATTGAAGTGCTATCCCAATCCCAATTCCAGCACCCATTAACATCTTTGCTATTTTGCTTATAGTGATAACGAAATTGCCAAGAGGTACGCTTCCAAGTGATATTCCTTTGCCAATTAGTTCTAAAATTGTGCCGGCAATTAAAGTAACAAAGAGCCCCTTTGCCATTCCAGTAAAGGCGTCAATTATATATCTATCAAAGATTTTCTTGCTGTACTTCTTCGCTTGCTGTTTGCTTATCTTTTTTATCAATTTTCTCAATTATCTCCTTCAACATCTCATAGATATATGCAATATCGTGTTCTGTTACTTGGTAATTATAAATTTTACTTTTATTTGTATATATTGTTATTGCTTCACAATTAAATTTTCTTGCCACATCTGATGCGTATCTCTTGTCTGTATCTAAAAGTTTTGTAACACGTTTTTCATTTGATTTGGATATATTTGAATCTTCTTTAATGTAATCTAAAAATTCTTTAAAATACTCTCCACCTGTTTTCTTTATTGCCTCTGGTAAATTTACTTTAAATTCTCCGCTGATAATATGTGAAATATTGATTACAATATTCTTTTTTGTTTTATTTTGATACTTGAAAAATGCATAACTTCCCGCATTTGCTAAAGTCTCTCCACCAAAACTAACAAACTTGACATTGTAATTGTTTAATTTGTTTTCTTCTTTAGAAAAGTACTCAAACAACTTTAATGCTATCCCAATGCTAATCCCATTATTCTCCACAACATGCTTTGGCAACAGTGAAAAGTGCGTGATTATCAAATATATTGAGAAACCACAGAAAATTAAAGGGAATACTACGAACACAGCAATGATGTTTTTGTCAGTTGCCCCAATTCCTGCCCTTGCTATTAGAAGTAACATATATATCAATGTTGCAATTGGAAGTGCTATCCCTGTAAGTTTTTTTGAAAATTCTCTATCTTTCAACATAGTCCCATATTTATCATCATGGTTTGCTGTTAGAATTATAGACTGCTCATTATTGTCCCCTATATCTCCTGCTATGACGTTATACGAAACTTTTTTACTCTTTGCCTTTGACAACTTCCCTACTCCAAAAAGTAACGATATGTGTAAAGCCAAACCAATAATTAACACTGCCAAACTAGCAATTGAAACAATTGTATTTACATATTTTTTTGTTGGATCGACTCCAAAAGAGCCAAAGAAAATAATCATACTCACAAAATACCAAATTGACAAATACGGCACTGCTACTTGCCCACGAAACTTATATATTTTGTATGGTTCAAGGCGTCCTAACTTATTAGTATCTTTTTCTATTTTATCTCTTAATTCTCTGGCAATCTTGGTCTCGCCTACTCCACCAGGTATTGCAAAAGCAGTCTCCTCTATAGACTTTGCACACTCAACTATCTCTTTTGCTACATCTAAGTCTTTTTCTTCTTGGCTCATCTTGAATTTATTTTAACACACAAGGCTAACTTCTTTAAACTTTTACCATACAAGCCAAATAAAAAGGGCGACCTAAGTCGCCCTACTTTTAGATACTTAGAAATTATGCTGTTAGATTTGCTAAATTAAAAATTTTATCATATGCTGCTGGACCAGATGAATCTGTGTTAGTTCCAGATATAACAGTTGTTTTTCTCTTTGCTGTGAGTTTAACTGAACCAACAATTTCAAATGTGTATTCTTCTTCAAGTCCACCATCAATTGCTGTCAATATTGCCTTAATGCTTGCTACATCTGTTTTATTTATTAACCACTTCATTCCGTTTTCTAATCCCTTTGTGCCAGCAATTACATTCTCCAGCCATGTAATACCGTATTTGTTAAGTACTTTCTGCAATTCTGCCTCTTCCTTTGGGGTTTTAACATAACTTTTATATTTGTCATATCTTTTTGCACTTTCTTCTTTTTGTATTTCGTATGCTTTTTCTGCTGCATTTCTTGCATTTTGAATTATTGTCTTTGCTTCTACTAATTTTATCTTTTCGTTTTCATTTTTATCTTTTTTATTCTCAAGTTCATCAACTGTTTTTTGTGCTTCTTTAATTTGAGCAAAGGTGTTTTCAAATATTCCAAGATTATAATAATCGTCAACATAGCCTTTAAGATTTACCAAACTATATGCGATTGCTTTGTCTTTATCTTCTTGAAGTATTCCACGGAATAAGCCAAAAATACTGCTGTCGTTTGGATTTTCTATTTCTAATTTATCTTTATTGAAATCTTTAATCTTATTTATGAATCCTGGGATCATATCTAACGATGGTTTGCCTAATTTGCTAAATAGATTGATAAAGTTATTATCAACACTTTCTTTTTCTGCAATTTTATATGAATCCTCTTGTGCGATAAATCTTTCCCTAAATATTTTGACTACGTCGATATTCATAAACATGAATGCCTTTGGTGCATCAGTTTTTACTGCTGTACCAATTCCGAAGAAGAACTCTTTCTTCGCCTTTCCTTCAGCAGTTAGAGTGTATTTATTAAATACTATTGCATCTGGATCAGCATTTGCTTCCGCTTCACTGTTGTATATATTTGCAAATATTGATTGTGCAATATCCTTAGCCAAGTTTTGTACATTTGCATTAAATGTTGCATTATTTGTTCTTACAGCCAACAAACTCTTGATAGCGTGTATTGATGCATAATATAAAATCTTGTTTGCCTCTACTCCGCCAACTTTATATCCTGTCGATTCAATAGTAAGTGTTCCAGCATGAAATACTACCTTTGCTAGACGTTCACCTGCACTATTTTTAACTTCCATTACGAATGCGGTTTTATTATTGCTTTCATTAAATAAATCAAGTGTTCCTTCTGCCTTTACTGTAATTTTTTCTTCATTTGCAACAGTATCCAAAACTGTTCCTTCTGGAAATACTTTTGAGAACTTATGTAAGTCTGCCTTTAAACCCGAAAGTGTATATTCTTGTTCACTTTCTATTTTGTAGTCTTCTTTATACTCTGCCAAATCTAAACCAAAAGTTTTTGACATATTTTCTTTCGTTGCTTCTGTTTCATAGTTCTTAACAGTTATGTTGCTTAATTTTGTTGCTATACCAACTGCTTTACCTCTTACTTTGTAGTTATGTAACATTGCAGCAAAACCAATTGCTGACAACTTACCGTCGTTGTCTTCGTAACTTACTTGAACTCTGTCTTTAGCATTAAACTGTTTAACAAACTTAGCAACTAAATCAAATTTATTAATAGTTACTGTTTTATCTTTTGTTTCAATACCTAAAAGTGTTGAAACATCTTTGTTTCTAATTGCTTCTAAAAAGTCTATCTCGTTATTATTGATGATTTTATTTACATCAATACCAAAATTCGTAAGAATTTTGCCAAAGCCACCTATCGTTTCCTTAGCGAATTCTACGAATGTTTTTGCTTCGCCATTTTTGTTAGGAATCTTTAAATCTTTAATAAATGAGTTTAATGCTTTCTTTATGGTAAATCCATCACCAAATGCGTCTGCTAAATTTTCAAAGTGTTTTGATATTGGTGAACTCAAAACTGCATTTACTAAGTTTGCTATTGTGCTTTTATCATTTAAATCAACGTGTAATTTGCTTGCGATTTGATCTTTCAACCATTCATTCTCTTCTAAGATTTTGTTCAAAATACTTACATATGAATCATTGCCTTCTCTTGTGTATTTACCTGCATCAAATTTGAAAGCAACTTTTTGTCCAGCAAATTCTAAATATACAGTATTTAAATCGCTAAAATAATATGAAAAAGTAGCGACGTTTTTATCTGCTGACTTGTTGTATATACTTGCAAATATTGCTGAATTTTTATAATTGTCTTTTCTATCAATTATTGCTTTTGTTTTTATAACTGTTTCAACAGCGTTTTCAATTGTGCCAACCCTTGTGCTATTCCCTATTTTAAGTTCAACATCTGCTCCAACTTCAATAACACCGTTTTTGTCAACTTTATGTTGCCCAGCCTTTGATACTGAAACATCCATGCCATCTAAAAACTTGCTAAAAGCCTCAAATCTCTCTTTTTCTATTTGATCTTGGGACTTTCCATTAGGTGTCTCATTATTTTTTTTCTTCTTTGAACATCCAACTGCACCAACAGAAAGTATTGCTACTAATAACGAAATTAATATAAACAATACTACCTTTTTTACCTTTCCCATTTTCCTTTCCCCCTATATTTTATTTCAAACTCATTTTTTTCATTTTGTTTTTTTCTTCTAACATAATGCATGCAGCGATTATCAAGAAGAGCCCAACTGCTCCAAGAATGTATAAGTTCATTCTTACACCAGTCAAATTAACTACTCCTAATAGTTGTGCAGTAGAATTCAACCACGATGCATCTTGATATCCAAGCTGCCCTACTTCTGCACTTTGTGGACATAGTTCAAGTTGGAAATTACCGTTGTCATCTATAAGTGGATTAATGCTTAATTTCCCACCGCCTGACAATGTTTTAACTAATTTATCAACACCATTACCGTCTGCTACACCATTAAGAACTTGATTGATTGTTTCAGACACTGTTCCACTTGCTAAAAGTGTTTCTAGAACATTTCCCAAAGGAAGTCCCCCTACTTGCATTGTTGACAATTTCTTACTCAATATTGTTTGTGCTTTACCATCCATATCAAGGACTGTCCACTTCATAGGTATTTCAACCTTTCCGTTTCTGTATATGATTTTACCCTTTGATAATTCTAAATTAGTGCTTTTGCCTTTTTCATCGAATTCTCCACCTGCTGCCTCATATTCTCTCAAGGCTTTAATATCGCTGGTTTCAAAAAGAAAACCATCATAACCTACTAATTTGCCATCCTCGTCATATTTTGGCTTTGTTGCCTCATATCTTGGATTTGCAATAAGTCTTAACAATACTGGAACTGTTTGTCTTCCTGGTCTTTGTGCAAAATTGATGCCTGGGTCTACGAATGTTTGATATCCGTCTTTATCCAATGCGTCAAAGTTTTTCTGTCTTAATTCTAGAAGTCGTTTCCCTTCTTTTTTTCTTTTATTAAAACCAATTTTGCATAAATTTTTAAAGACTGGATATTCTTTTTCAAAAACTGCCAATGCTAATGCTCTTCTGGTATTTAATCCTTTTTCTGTTCCACCGATTAGAGAATAGTTCAAATCTCTTAAAACATGATTCTTATATAGATAGTCATAAAATTCTTTCTGTCTATCATCAAAACTCTTTAACGTTGTTTCAATCGCCTCTGGATTTCCTTCGTATTCTCTCCACTTGCTGTCTATGAATTCATTCTTGTATCCATTTACTGCAGTACCTACTTTGTGATTTTGATATCCAACTTCTGGTTCTGCTAATGCTTGATACCCAAGTTCTGCATCATATGCCCCTGAAGTTAATGTAGCCATAAAGAACTTTCTATCAAGTTTCCCAAGATCCTCTATTTGTTTATCTGTGTTGTAATATACATCTTCCATATAAAGTGTATTTTGTGTTGCCTTAGAAATTAAGTTAGGCAAGATGTAGTCAAACGCAAGTATTAAACAAAGTATTATGCCAAAATATGCGACACTCACTTTGATGGATTTTACTATTTGTGAACTTTTTGATTTCTTCCTAAAAATTAATGGTACGGCTATTGCATACGGTATGGCTGGTATTATCAAAAATAAAGCCCCAAGGAATGGCCAGAAAGAATAGTATGGCATTAACTTCGCTGCCTTTCCGCCTAATGCTAACGCATAAATAAACATAATTACAAAAGGTAACGTTAAAAAAATTATTCCAACTATACTGAATATTTGCTGTGCAATCTTACCGCCATTCTTTTTCTTAGGATTGCCGATAAGTATCTCTTCGTTTAAATCTGCACTCATATTAATGTTCATATTGTTTTCAGCCATTTGTTCCTCCTGTTGTGAAAGGTTCTGCTGTTACTTCTGCTTCAGCCTCTGTATTATCAGTTTTATCAGCCTTTTTTGATTTTGAGTTGATTATTGCATTAATCCATTTCTTTTCTTCTTGTGCAAAGATACATGACAAGAATGTTGCCAATAACGCAATGCTTATAAATATCATTAGCATTTCTCGAAGAACTATCATTGGGTACATTTTTGGTAACAATTGTAGTTCTGCTTTAAATAGGCGTACATCCTTTAGTCCTGCAACTGATGGCTTGTCAGTACTACCTGCACCTACTTTATTTCCAGCAATGAATGAACTACCAGGGATCAATGTTGATCCTTTTTGGAATCCCCTAACGCCACCTTCTTCCATCGCAGCATCCATCTGTGCATAACTTTTTTGAAGTTGTTGTACATCTTCACTTGCTTCTGGATCTACATAATAATCTGTTAGTGGTTTTAATACTGGTGATCTATATGCATAAACCATTTTTACAATCTTCTTTAATGTTCCAGGAATATTAATATATTTTCCTGTTGCCATTTCATCTTTTGAGTAAAACTCGATTGGCAATTTGCCCCCAACCAATCCTGTTAGAGTTGAAACTAGACTATCTGGAATACCGACACCTTTTAATACATTATGAAGAAGTTTATTCACTCCCTCATTCAACTTACCTAGCGTCATCGTTTCGTCTAAGAATGTATCAACATTCCAATTGTTTTCTGGATCCTCCATTATTATACGTAACTGTGGTTTTGTGTTTGTTGGATTGTTTGGATTTAATTCTTTCTTGACTGTTAGTTTTACGTTCTCTAATTTCAATTTTTCTAAGACACTCATGATAGGGCTCTTAAATTGATTTAATAGTGAAGGTAACAATTCTGGAATTTTTTTGAATTCTACACCTTTTTTGATTTCTTCGATTAAATTACTTCCGCCACCAGTGTTTAAAATGTCCACCAAATCTTGTGGCAACTTCAACTGACCTACTGTTGCTACTAAAATTCCGATAACTTTATCTAACTTTTCATCATTCAATGTGTATTTGTCTAAAACTCTGCCTGTTTCTCTTTCATATAGACTCGTAAGTCCTTTCACATCATAATCATCTTTTCTTCTTTGATATGCGTTTTCAATTAATTCATCTCTATTTAATGCTTCTCTGTTATCTACAACTTCTTTCGCTACATAGTATTGTTCTAAAATATTCAAAGCAACTTCTGCACTGTATACATAGCCATCAGCCAACTCGCCGTTTTGATAGTATAAGGCATAGCCATATTTACCGTTTTTCCATTGTGGTACGAATGATTTCCTTATATATCTATATCTGTTTCCATTTTTGCTAACTTCAACATCTCTATCTTCATATACTTCGCCATTCCATTCAAATCTAAGCCATGGTTTTTTCTTTCCTTTTACTAAGTCGCCCTTTTTGTTGTAGTTTCCATCTTGAGGTTTTACATCAATAATCTCAGCATCATTCTTGTTTGGACCCATTGCTGGTTTTACTTCACCGTCCCCATCATAGTCAATGCCAAAATCGTAATATGTTAGTGGTTGGTTTCCGAATGCTCCTGTCATATTGCTTTCATTCTGTGCATTTTTTCCTAGATTGAATTCATGTTCAAATAATGTTAATTTCTTCTGAAATTCGCTGACGTAACTTCTTACCCCTGCCTTTGATGATCTTGGTCTAACATAACCTAAATGTTTTTCATAGTTTTTAAAATCTATACTCTGATTTGCTTCTTGGATTTTTGAAATTTTTGATTTATATACTCCATCAATAGTTACTAATGGAATCAACATTACAACAAGCACTACAGCGGTCATTGAAAATGTTTTAATTCTCGAATTTTTAACCGTCAAAGCAATTGCAATATGTGCTCCCACCATAATTAAAAATAAAGCGAGTGCTACCCATATTGGATAGTAGTACGCCTTACTGATTTGCGGTATTGCTCCCTGTTTAATCTTATCTACAGTATAGGCATCTAAATTTACAACAGATGAGGCGGCAAAAATAATTACTGCTAGAAAGAATAATGGTACGCCTAAAAAATATATTCCATATTTGAGTAATTTGATAATCTCAATTCTTTTGTCTTTCAAAACAATCCCCCCCTCTGCTTTATAGACTCATATGAATTAACGAATTTTTTCATACACAAGTTGCATATATATTTATATATTACACGAAGGAAGTCGCAATTGTAAATAGCAAAGTTTTTACGCATCTAGGCGATTATTTTAGTTGCGAATGTTAACTATAAACCTTTAAACTCTTGCAAAAAAATAGAAAAATATATAAATGTAAGCAAAAATGCTTGACAACAAAACTCTTGGTGCTAATATGTATTTAGCAGTCGAAGACATAGAGTGCTAGCAGTCAGCGTCTGAGATTGTTAATAAATTTTTGGAGGTGTACTATGTACAATTTTTTAAAACCTTATGATTTTAGGGATGATTTTTTTGAGAGTTTCGATCGCTACTTCCCAGCACGTGATCGTGTAAATGAAGATGAAAAAGAGTATACAATTTCGTTTTCAATTCCTGGGTTTGATAAGAAAGATATCGAATTGTTTGTTGAGGATGGCATGTTAAAACTTGTTGCAGAAAATGAGGATCGCAAATATTCACGTTCTTATTCTCTACCAGATGTATCCGATGAAGATATATCGGCAAAATTAGAAAACGGAATCTTGACTGTTTCGATTCCTAAAAAGGAAGTCGTTAAGAAGATGATTAAAATCTCTTAAACTTTCTTGTCTGTTGGGGGAGTTTTTCCCCTTTCTCTCCCAGCAGACCATTTCTTGCATATCTCAATCAGTTCGCTTATCAATTAAGTCAAATTTTGAGTAATCATAATTTAAAAACTGTACAAATATTTAGGCAAATCCTATAATTTAGATATTCTAATCCGTTCTTTTATTTATGTTGCCAATGATAGCCACGCTCGCCATTTGCATTATCTGTTTTATAAATGTAGAACATAAAGTCTGCTATACCTGCAGCAACTGGCATTTCTTTTGCTATTGCATTGGTTAAGTGATCCTTACCTTTTGCTTCAGATAAATTTACAAACAACTTGGTTGTATAGTTCTTTATTTCCTCTGAATCTTCGTTTAAAAATGCGTAATTCATTCCACCGCCAAAGAATGCAATTCCGGCATTTACATATTTATTATTATGTAGGAGGTTTTTAAGATGCCTCTTCTCTACTACATTTTCTATCATACTCTTAAAATCTAGTTTTAAGAAATCAAGACCTTTTAGATTTCCACTTGTCTCTATCAATGAATCTGAACTGAGGTCTTTTAAATTTACCCAGTTATACATTTTCATATAACCTTTAATATTTAATTCTGATGGATATGATGTCGCCGCCATTTGTTTCCAATCGTTTTCTACTATTGCTGCTGGACCTTCTTGTTTTGTCCACATTAGTTTTCCGGCAAAGTGTGCGTCCATGCCTATACAGAAAAGTCCTGAGTTTCTTAATTCATTATTTTCTAGTTCTACTTTCGTAAGGACGTAGTTGTTTTTAAAGTACTCGTCATATTCTTCTTTTTTATTGTATTCATATCTTGTTCCATCTGCCTTCTTAAATTGATATGGTTCTACATCAGAAGCACCCTTACCTTTCCCAAGAACTGCTCTGTTACTTCCAATCTTTATTAAAAACTCACGTGCTGTTGAAATGACACAACCGCTAATTCTTACATTAATTTTTTCTTGTGAAACATCAACAGTACTCATTTTCTGCTCATTAAGTGTTGGGTTGAAATCTTCATCTGCTTGAACAAGTGGGTTGAATTCTGGATCATCACTATGCAAATCTCTTCCAAAGATTCTTACGCATGTCTTGCCGTTTGACACTCTAGAGTTTAACAGTTCTACATTATTTCCCATTATCTCAAGAACCGTTCCTTTGTCCTCTAATCTCTTTTGATTTATCTTATCCTTCTCTATTAGACTTTCGTCACGACAAGCTTTAAGTATTATGTTACTTAAAGTTATATTATCCTTTCGCACTAGGAAACAAATGTTGTCTTGTCCTTTAACTGCTGCCTTTAATTCAAGCCCTAACTGTTTTCTTTTTGCTTCAACTAATGACGGTGATGACTTAAAGGATGTCTTTGGATTAGTTGTTATTTTATCTGCATTTATTTGGAATCCATTTCCATATACATTGTTTTTAAACTCGTATAGGTATTGTATCTTTGGGCGTTGTTCTCCGATATTTTTATAGTACTTCCAATTGTATGTTGTGTACATTTCATTTTTTGTATAGTCTTCGCCTTCAATGAAAATATCATTTTGTATTGCTACTTGTCGTTCTGATTCAGATGCTTTTATTAGATCTGTCTTGTTACGTACGTTTACCCCATCTATTACGTTAAATTCATATCTTGATTCTTCAATTGGGAAGAAACGTGCATACTTCCACTTTGCTGTTAGTCTTTGTATCCCTAACTCAACTGGTGCGATTTCATAACCGTCTGTCGCAAAGTCCCCACTTTTTACATATTCAATATCCTTTATCCCATCCGATATCTCATCATAGTGTTCGTCTAATGTATAAAATTTACTTTTAATTTTGGATTGTATCTCACTGTTATCTTTATCATAGTCTTTATTTCCAATTGTGCGAATTTTATCATTGCCGTATCCTTTGCCTTCATGTTCGTTGTATATTGTGCTGATATTTTCAATAGCGACAATTGTACTCTCTGTAGCTTGTATTTCACCGTTCAGTTTATATTTTGCTTTAATTGTTTTATCGTTCTTGTCGACAGATATATCAACCGTATC
The DNA here is from genome assembly GCA_963532875.1 of uncultured Clostridia bacterium. Taxonomy (GTDB): domain Bacteria; phylum Bacillota; class Clostridia; order Christensenellales; family CAG-917; genus CAUTUX01. The sequence goes on from CAUSLO010000015.1 coordinate 12,236, forward strand.
TCCTTTAAATGTTGTGCCATCAATTTCATATTCTACATCTGAAATATCCGTATCACTTTTTAGATGATATCTCATTGTTGTGTTTTTCTTTTGATATATTTTGTCACCATACTGCATATTTGATGCGATATATGTTTGGGAATTGTTTTTGTTAATTTTGTACTCAGTACCCTTTACCTTAAAGTTGTTTGTGTACTCAATTATATGCTGGGTTGATGATATGCTTTCAACGACTGTTGCATTCTCAATTTGTGAAACGGTTGCGTTTTCTATGTATATTTTATTTGCACTCGTTGACTGCACTGTTAATGTATCTCCGTTAATTTTAGTTTCGTTTGGCTTGTTAACTTTTACTAATACATTTTTAACAACATTGCCTACTCTTGCCGTTACTGTTGTTTCACCTGAAAAATGCGTAACTGCTTCGCCACTATACTTGTCAATCTCAAGGATATGCTCGTTGTTAGATTCCCACTCTACTCCTAAATGGTTTAAAGTTGATGGATTAATTTCCCCAATAAAATTATATTTTTTATTTGATGTTTCTAAATTGACTGTATTGTCTACAATATTTATGTCTGCATCCTTGTTATTATCAAATGCAGTCTTTGTGTACACTTTAGGGGTTATGTCATAGATTTTTGAGTGTACAATACGTAAAGTCATTTGTGTAGTATAACCCCCTTCGTCAGTTTTGCACTTAATTGTTACCTTTCCGCTACCTTTGAATTTAATTCTTTTCCCGCCGTTAATATCTGATAGTTCATATGAAACTCTATTCTTATCACTTTCGTTTACAACGTCTACATGAATTTTTTTATTTTTGGCATTGCTTGGTTTTACATTTACAAACAAATCAAATGAATCTTTTTTGTCTATATCTAAGATCCTATTTTCTTTTAATTTTGCATCATTTAATATTTCTATTCCACGCACAGGAACATCAAACTTGTTCCCCAATGCCTTTGAAACTCCAAATAACAAAAGGATTAATAAGAATGGAATTATAAAGATAAAGGTTATTATTCTATTCCTCATTCTTAACCCTCGACATCTTGATATAATTCTTTTCTTGTACTTCCTCCGTCTTGCGAATAGACACAAAGAAGTATGTTATTACTATCACTGCCACAAGCGATATTAATGCAAATATAAATAAATACGTATACATCTCTTTAACTGGTTTCTTCTTAACTAATAACGCTGTATTGAAAATTATTGGAACAATTCCAATAATCAATGCAATGAAGCCCCAAAGCATAGTTACTTTAACTTCAGTCTTTGTTAGGTTATTTGAACTGCCTTCCTCAGGCTTATCAAAATCCATTTTTGTTGCAAGGATTATTTGAGTGAAGTTTGCTAATTGCCCAATCAAAAATACGAATAATGCTTGATATATGTTTATCACTTTTGTTGATGCTAGAACGATTGATGTTAACAAAATAGAGATTGATGTTGAAATCAGACAGAAGGTTATCTTCGCCAACATCTGCTCTCTATACCTACATGGCGTAGTTCTCATAAATTGCATCATGTCATAATCTCTTGAAAAATTTGAGGCGGCAAATGAATTTATTAATGCTATGAATAAAATTAGACACGAAACCGTGATTGCAAGTTTAACATCTAAAAATAACAGGCTAGATATTGTGTCGTTTAGTACGCTCGTCAACATATATACAAATAACGGTAACAGTATAACTATGCCTAAATATGATCTCGTATATACGGGGTCTCGAATAACTGTTAGAAATTCTTTTTTTAGCAACGCTTCAAATAAATTTTTCTTGCCATGCACTTTGAAGTCGGCATTTGTTTTAGATTTTCGTTCAATACATAAATTACTTGCAACTTCATATAAAAAGAACGTGGATAAGATACTTAAGCCACCAGATATCAAGAGAGTCAGAAATACATATAGAAAATCTAACTTAATAATACTTCCAAACGTTATTGACGATAACAAAGATACTGGAATTAATTTCCTTGATACTGTAAATATTTTCCTTACCTTCTCTTGATCCAAGAAGAAGTGTTGTATTTCGCCATTAACTAATAGACTCTTAAAGCCATTTAGTATTTTGCCATAATAGATAAATATTATTCCAACTACAACCAGCGATATTGCTAATGAAATTAAATATTTCTTTCCTATGTAATGTTTTAATATATGTACTGGTATTGCAAAAAATGATGAGATGAAAACGGTAATCAACGGCATCGTAATTAGCGACAGAATAGTTCCTCCAATAAACCTTGTATATCCTACTTTAAAGATTATTAATAATACAATTGCTTGTGGAATTATCAAAATTGCCAATCTAATAAATTGTCTAATATAGAGAATGATTAATTCAGAAACAATATATTCAAACCTAGATATAGGTAAAGTTCTCATTTTTTCAATATCTTTATCTCTAAATAGACGTACGTTAAAATATTTAATTCCTGCATGTAATTCGGTTAGAAATATAACGGCGAATACGCTTGTTTGAATTTCAAAAAGTCGTTCACGTTTATCTGTCCCTTCAAGATATACTTTAGAATATGAGTCGGCAAAAATATATAATCCGTAACAAAGTAGGCAACCTATGAAAGCATATATAAGCCACTTTATAACCGCCGTGAAAACTTCCGCTCTACTTGATTTTAAAACACTAAACTTATTCCTCAGAAATTGTTTTCTAAGAAGACTGAGCATTTTCATATTATTTTAACAATTGCTCCAAATCCTCTGCTGTTATTTCTCTCTTTGCATTATCTAAAACTTGATCAATAGTGTTGTCCTTGATGACTACTATCTTATCTGCAAATTTTGAAACAATATCCATGTCATGAGATGAAAAAAACACAAGTGCTTCTTTAGATTGTTCTTCTATCGTATTTAATAGAACCTTTGTCGATTCAACATCCAACCCAACCGTTGGCTCATCTAATATCCAAAGTTTTGGTTTGTGTAGTATTGCTCCTAGTATACATAGCTTTTGAGTCATACCATGTGAGTATTCAGTTGTTAGTTTTTTAAGATGTTCCTTTAATGCAAACTTCTCACTATATTCCTCTATCCTTGATTTCCTATCTTCCTTTGAAACACCATATATATCAGCAATGAACTCTAAATACTCAAGTCCTGTCATTTTTGAGAATACGTCATGTGAATCATTTATGTATGCTAAATTCTTTTTTGCTTTTATTGGATGCTTGCTGATGTCCTCTCCGTATATAGAAACAGTGCCGTCGGTTACGGTATATATTCCTACGATACATTTAATTAATGTAGTCTTCCCTGCCCCATTTGTCCCTATTAGAGCAACAGATTGGTTACTTTCTAACTCAAGGTCTATATCCTTGATTGTATATTCCTTTTGTCCTATGTGTTTTTTAGACAGTTTATCTATTTTTAATGCTATTGTTGATTGATTATCGGTCAATGGTCTTCCCTTTATTTCGCATAACCATTCGGGTTTTTCTGTTGCCAATTCCAACTGTCTTTACACATATCTAAAAGATCATACTTGCATTCAAATCCTATTTCTTCTTTGGCTTTTGTTGTATCTGCGTAACATACTGGAATATCTCCGGGTCTTCTTTCAACAATTTGATATGGAATTTTTACTCCTGTCGCTTTTTCAAATGCCTCAACTATTTCTAGAACGCTGTATCCTTTCCCTGTGCCTAAATTGTATATAAATAAACCTTTATCTCTTTCTAACTTCTTTAACGCACATACATGTCCACATGCCAAATCAACTACATGGATATAATCACGTACACCTGTTCCGTCTTTTGTTGGATAATCATTCCCAAAAACTCTCAGCTCTTTTAGTTTGCCTATTCCAACTTGTGTAATATATGGCATTAGGTTGTTTGGTACATCGTTTGGATCTTCACCTAGCATTCCACTCTTATGTGCTCCAATTGGATTAAAATATCTTAAGAGTATAATATTGAAATTCTTATCTGCCTTATTTAGGTCAAATAGAATTCTTTCAATCATGAGTTTAGTTGTTCCATATGGATTTGTTGTTCCTCCAGTCTTCGCTGTTTCTTTAATTGGTACAGAATCTGGATTGCCATATACTGTTGCTGAAGAAGAAAAGATGAAGTTATAACATTTAAATTCCCTCATTACTTCAATTAAAGATAAGGTGGAAATTAAGTTGTTATCATAGTATTCAATAGGCTTTACGCAAGATTCTCCGACAGCCTTTAGCCCTGCAAAGTGAATAACGCCAAATATATCATGTTTTCTAAATATTTTCTCTAAGGCTTTCTTATCCTTTACATCATTTTCGTAAAATGCAATTTTTTTGCCAGTTACTTCTTCGATTCTTCCTTTTACTAACTTCTTGCTGTTGCATAGGTTATCTATAACTACTACATCATAGTCAGCCTCAAGTAACTCGATAACGGTATGTGAGCCTATAAAGCCCAAGCCACCTGTAACTAAAACTGTTTTCATTTTACCTCCCCTTCCTTATATTTGTTTTCTAAATAATTATATAGTTCTTCCATTATAGTATCCGCCAAAGCCTTATTCTTACATTCTATCATCAAACGTACTTTTGGCTCAGTTCCACTCTTACGGACGATTATTCTGCCCTTATCCTTCATCTTTGCTTCATATTCCATTATAAGATTTTTAAATTCTTCATCTTCCATTACTTCATTTTTTCTTTCTGTAACGAATCCCTTCTGTACTTGATAATATGGCTTAACCTTATATAGGCTACTTAACTCTGTGCCACTTTCACTTAATATTTTTGATAAGAATAGTGCTACAAATAAAGCATCACCTGTAGGCAAGAATTGATTCATTATTATATGACCTGCTTGTTCTCCACCTAACACTATATCGTTTTGTTGCATTGTTAAAGAGACGTTATGGTCTCCTACATCAGACCGTACAACCTCTACTCCTTTTTTACGTAGGGCTTCCTCTACTCCTAGATTCGTATATATTGTGCATACAACTTTATCACCATTTAGTTGATTCTTTTTCTTTAAATATTGAGAAAGGACATATATAATACCATCGCCATCTACTATTGTGCCCTTCTCGCTGATTGCTATTATTCTGTCCGCATCTCCATCAAAACTAAATCCAAGATTTGCCTTCTCTTCAACAACACGTTTTGCACATACTTCTGGATATAATGCACCAGTTCCATTATTTATTATTTCGCCGTTTCCTTCGTCATTTAGTGATACAACTTCATGTCCTAATTCTTCAAAATACTTCTTTGCATATTTAGATACTGCACCATTTGCACAATCAATTACTATCTTTAACTTCTTACCATTGATTGGCGTACAGCATTCTTTAAGGTGATTAAAATAAGTATCTTGCAAATTATCATCAATTACTTTTTTGCCTTTGCTTTCTCTTATAATTGGTTTTGCTCTTGAAATATGGTTTTCTATTTCGCTCTCGTCTATATCTTGTAACTTTTCACCTTGTGAGTTAAATATTTTTATTCCGTTGTATTCAGATGGGTTATGTGATGCACTTATTACGATTCCGTAGTTTGCCTTTTCTGAAATGGTTGAATATGCAACGACTGGAGTAGCAACAACTCCCATATCTACTACTGTTGCTCCGCTATCTATGATTCCTCGAACTATTTCATCTTCAATTGCTTCTCCGCTAACTCTTGTATCTCTCCCCAAAATTACCTTTCCAAAGTCTGAAGAATATCCAATATAGTTCCCACATAAATATGCAATTTCATCTGTTATATCTTTGCGATACTTCCCTCTGATACCATCAGTTCCAAAGTGTTTCTTGTTGAAGATATTCTTGTGATATTTGCTTCTATCAAGTTTGATTTCTTCTCTTGCTCTCCCAATACACATACTGTTTGCAGGAATTGGTTTAGTTACCGTTGTTGCAGCCGCTATAAACGCATTGTCTTCAATTATTGCTGGAGCAACTATGTTTGAGTTGCTTCCGATAAATGCACTGTCGCCAACTTTTGATCTATGCTTATTTTTGCCATCATAATTGACGAATACGACACCACATCCGATATTACATTGGTTACCTATATCAGCATCACCAATGTATGCCAAGTGTGCCATCTTTGTATGTTTGCCAATTACTGAATTTTTGATTTCTACGAAATTTCCTATCCTACAATTAGCCCCAATCAAACTATTGGTGTGTATGTTTGCAAAGGGTCCAACTGTTGTCTCTTGTCCAATTTCACTATCTCTAACTTCGCTCTTTTCAATGCGGACACCAGACCTAATAATTGAGTTTACAATTGTGTTGTCTTCTCTTAATTTGCAGTTAGCACCGATGAATGTTTTACCCTTCAATCTGTTGTTTGGATATATGTATGCTCCTTCTCGTATCTCTACAGTATCGTCAATATATATGCCAACAATTGATTCAAAGATTACCCCATTTTCTACGTGCTTTTTAATAATTGAGATACGGATATCTTCAAATGCTCTTTCTCTTTCTAATAGGTCGTGAGCATTGATTTTTTTGTCTTTGCAATATTTCTCAAAGTCCACTCCCAAGTATTCTTTTATGACTAAGTTTTCCATAAATTTAATTATACAATATTTTGAAATTGTCATGAATTGCTACATGTGTTTAGCATATCGTTTGAGCTTTTTAAAAGCAAAAAAGGCATATTTTTGTGAGAAATTATGAAAAGTAGATAGTACTTTGCATATTTTTGTGTTTGAAAATTTGTGTGCCGTCAATTGGATTATGCTCGGCTATATGCAAGTTTTGTATGTGTTGGTGTCTGATATAGTTTGCAATTATTTTCTACTTCACACTCTACAACGAACACTGCCATCAAACTCATATATGGGTATGCGATAAATATTGGACAGTCAATTAGACCAACAAATTCTATACCCATCATTGCAAGCATGATGAAAACTTTATATGGATTTTTGGTAATTTTCTTAAAGACAATTTTGTATTGAGTAACGTAAAAGATTGTGTATGCTATAACTCCAACAAGTCCCATTGCTCCAATTATATGGAAGAATGATGAATGATATTGCCACATTTTTTCACGCCATCCGAACCACTCTTTAAAAGCGACTCCCCTTCCTGTTATTGGATTCTTCAAGAATTGTCGTATTGCATCACCGTAAAGTTCTTCTCTGCCGTTGCCTTTTTGTGTGATTGCCGACTTAACTAAATTTGCTACTTCACTATGGAATGCTATCGTTATTACGCCCACAAGAACTAACAAAAATACTGCTGGCTTCAATTGTGAGTATTTATTTTTACTATACTTTAAAAGCACAATTATGATGATTGGAACGCTTAAAACTGCAAGCAATATTTCTGCTCTTGAGAATGCAAAGAATATACTGCAGAATGCGATGTATGACATCCACGTATACCATTTAAATCCTTTAGTTTTATTTAAATCAAGATAGAACCCAAATGGGAATGTCATAACCAATATATATGCAATTGCGGCATTGTTCCCTACTCCGTATGTTGGTTCTGGTACTTCGTCGAGTACTCCTCCTGTTATTATTTCTTTAAATAAAGAATGCTTGTATGTAGCATTTCCAAAGAAAAAAGTTGAAAACACAAAGAATGCTCCTATCATTGAATATCCAACTAGGAACTTCGCTATATATCTTCTTCTATCAACATACTTATTAGGTTTTGCATAAGCACTTCCTAAATAGAATCCTAGTGGTGCTGCAACCAATGTAATATATGTAACCCACATCTCAAGGTCTAGTACGTTTCTTCCGACCTTCTGTGGTGCTTCGTAGTCTTCAAATGCCATACTGAGAAGAAAGGCAACCTCAAGTAACAAGTATGGTATTATCAATTTACGTACTCTTAGAACTGGTTTATATATAATGAAATGCAATATTAATGACAAAGCATATATTCCAAACATTAAACCTATGTATGGTCCTGTCTTACTCTGCACGTAGACCATTGCGTCTTGTGAAACAAAGTTTCCTACTAAATAGAACATGTGTGGTAACTGAATTGTTAAGTCATCTACTATCAATAACGAAATTGCACCACATATTCCAAATAGCGTTAATCCTATTTCTGGTCTGTCTAAAATCCAACTACTTAGTGTCGCTATGATATAAATGCAAAGATACAAATCCGTATAAAAGAATTTCTTCAACCATTCTGGCGATTTTCCTAGCACATTCCTAACATGTTGCATTCTTGATGTTTGTTCCATTAGTTTGCAATAACCTCCGACACTAGCCTGTATACATAGTTAATTTTCTCTTCAGTGCTACAAAATACTTCGCTTAGCATATCACATATTTGAATGGATTGCATTTTATTCCCAAGTTCAGATTTATACATCGCTCTTTGTTTGTTTAAATATAACATCCTATTTTTTTGTATTACTCTTTTTCTTCTCTTCAACAGAAACGTTTGTTGGTTTATTATCATGATTGCTTGTATCTACACAATATAGATATCCATCTTTCTCATTGAAGTAGTATAGAATGTCTCCAAACATTACTGGTCTTGAATAGTTATGTTTAACTGCTAGCCCTTTTATTACTATCTCTAATGGATTTCTATTTAATTCTGCAGAATAGAGAACGTCGCCAGTTTCTTTTTTAAGAAAATAAATTTTATTTTTTCCATCATAAAACGCATATCTAACTTCCTTTTCATAAACTGTATGTGCTATTAGTTTATCGCCATCATAATACTTATACTTAAGTTTGCTGCCGTCATATTCATATACGCCCTTATCGTATCCTAATAAGAAGAAATATGTGCCCGCTCTATCTGTTACGCCATAGTGTTTTTCATTCTTTATATTAAGGTTTGCTCCTTCTAGTATTTTGTTTGCATATAGATTTGATACTGATCCCTGAACTGTATTTTGAGATACTTTTTGATAAAGGATTGTATTTTCTGTATCTGTCTTTAACCATGAAATCAATCTGAATCCAAATAATTTATCTTTATGTTTTTCTTTTTCTGCCTTTTCTGCGTCTGTTAAATAGGATCCCTTAGGAATAACTGCCTTTTTATCTCCGCCCTTATAATTAGATCTCATAAGATCCATATCTTCGCTTGTATCCTTAGGGTTTTTATATACATAAAAAATATAATCTGAATCTAAACGCCAAAGATAACTAGTTACGTTTTCTTCAATCTTTTTTAAAGTTTTTTGTACTCTTTTATTTAATCTTTGAGAATTATTCTTTACTGAGTTTAAATGTGAAAAATCTAAAGTGTATATTGTCTTATCTAAAAAGTATATTAAATGATTTTCTTTAAACATAAAGTCTACTTCTCTGTTATTGACTGTATGTATCTTTTGAGTTACCGATCCGTCTAACTTTGTTCTCCAGAAATCTAGTTTTGTTTTTGACGCTTGTCCGTTTGAATCTCTATCAATACTTGGTGATGCGTAATATATCCAATTATTATAGATATATAGCCCCATCTTTTCATTGCTCTTTTCACTTGTCCAAACAATTGTTTTAACAAATGGCTTTTGAGTATCTTTCTTAATAATTCCCTTTTCATCTACTTCTGCACGATATAGAGCCCCTTTAACTGGTTTACCCCATTCGTTGCCATCAAACTTGTCTTGATAACCATTCGCAAAGTAAATGTATTTCCCTTTTCGTACAACTGGCGTTCCATTGTTGATTACTTCGCCAGATGCATCATATGACGATTTTTCAGCAATCTTTTTCGTACATGCACTAAATGTTGCTATTCCAACAACTATTAACATTAAAGTTAAAATAATTCTTAACGTTTTCTTCATATACTATTCCTTTTTATCACAAATCTTAATATGTACGTCATACAACTGTTTTTCTGTAACAGTTGATGGTGCACCCATTAAAATATCCCTTGCATTTTTATCCATTGGGAATGTAATAATTTCCCTTATATTCTGTTCTCCTTTCAAAAGCATTACCATTCTGTCTACGCCTGGTGCTATCCCAGCGTGTGGTGGTGCTCCAAATTTAAATGCATTATATAATGCTGAGAATTTTTCTTCAATTACACTCTTATCATATCCTGCTATTGCAAATGCCTTTTCCATCAATATTGGGTCGTGATTTCTAACTGCACCACTACTCAACTCTACTCCATTTACAACACTGTCATATTGGTATGCCAGTATGTCTAACGGTTTCTTTTTCTCTAAATCTTCTATTCCGCCCTGTGGCATTGAGAATGGATTGTGCGAAAAGTCAATTTTACCTTCATCATTCAATTCATACATTGGGAAGTCAACTATCCAACAGAATCTGAAAACATTTTTTTCTAACAACTCACAATCAATACCTAATTGTTGTCTTACATATCCCGCCTTCTTCTCAACATCGTTTTCTTCTGCAATTATTGCGACAAAAGAGTTTGGCTGAATTTTAAGTTTCTTAATTATTGCTTTTTCTGCACTCTCAACAAACTTTGCAATTCCGCCTTGGATTATATTGTCTTTGTCTGTCTTGAAGTAATATAGGTTGCTCAATCCATTTTCTTTTGATCTTTCTACTAATTCATCAATATACTTTCTCGACTTTATGAAATTTGGTACAACTATTGCCTTTATCTTCTTTTTTGTAAAGAATGGTGCTGAATCTTTAAATTCCTTTGTAGCCTCTTTGATTATTAAAGGGTTCCTTAGGTCAGGCTTGTCGCTACCATAATCACGCATTGCATCTTTATATTTGATTCGTCTAAATGGTGGTTTATCAACTTCATAATCTGAGAATGTTTCAAATAACTCTGAAAGAACTTCTTCCATAACGGCAAATACATCTTCTTGTGTCGCAAAACACATCTCAGTATCTAGTTGATAGAATTCTCCAGGACTTCTGTCTGCTCTAGCATCTTCATCTCTAAAGCATGGTGCTATTTGAAAATACTTATCAAATCCTGATGCCATTAATAACTGTTTGTATTGCTGTGGGGCTTGAGGTAAGGCGTAGAATCTTCCAGGATGTAACCGTGAAGGTACGATAAAGTCTCTTGCTCCTTCTGGTGATGAACTAGTTAAGATAGGTGTTGTTATTTCCAAGAATCCTTTTTGTGTCATTTTGTTTCTTAACCAACTTACTACCTTCGCTCTAAACTCTATTTTTTCTCTTACTTCAGGATTTCTCAAATCTAAGTAGCGATATTTAAGCCTTGTATCTTCTCTTGATTGGGTTGATGTTGAAATTTCAAAAGGTAGAGTTTCATAACATTTCCCCAGCACTTCTATTTTGCTTGGTTCTATTTCAATCATGCCTGTTGGCATATCTTTATTTACTGACGAACGCTTAACTACTTTCCCTTCAATGCTAATTGTTGACTCTCTAGGAATCTCTCTTATTTGTTCTTTTAAACTTTCATCATTAACAACTGCTTGGGTGTATCCATAGAAATCTCGCATAACGAAAAATACAACTGCCCCTAGGTCTCGTATGCTACTCAACCAACCAGCCAGTTTAACTGTCTCGCCAATGTTTGCTTCTCTTAATTCACCGCACGTATGTGTTCTTAATTCCATATCTTTCTTATAACAACATTATATTGTTTGCCTTACACTTTTCTCTCATTTCTTCTGGCCATATAGAAGCCTGAACTTCCCCAATATGAGCCTTCTCTAATATTAGCATACAAAGTCTAGATTGCCCAATTCCGCCACCTATAGTTAATGGAAGGTTTTCGCTCATTATATCCTTATGGTATGAGTTATTTAATCTTTCTAACATATTGGATTCCTCTAATTGCTCTTTGAGGCTCTTTGCATTTACACGTATTCCCATTGAAGATAACTCTAAACTTTGATCTAGTGTTTTATCGTAGAATAGCAAATCACCATTAAGACTCCAATCGTCGTAATCAGGAGATCTAGTATCGTGTGGTTTGCCATTTGATAACTTTTTGCCAATTTCCATTATGAACACTGTTCCGTATTCTCTTGTTAATGCATCTTCTCTGTCTTTATCCGACATGTATGAAGGATACTTTTTTAATGCTTCTTCTGCCGTAATAAAGTAAACTTTGTCTTTTATTACTGTTTGTATCTGTGGGTATTTCTTTTTTGTTTCATTAAGTGTTTCAACTATGGTTTGCACTATTCGCCTAACAATCATTTTTAAGAAATCAACTGTGCGTTGTCTGTCGTTTATGACCATTTCCCAATCCCATTGGTCGACATAAATGCTGTGGATATTATCACAACTGTCATCCCTTCTAATCGCATTCATATCAGTATATAGCCCTTCGCCTTCACCAAAGCCATAATCCCTCAATGCAATTCTCTTCCATTTTGCCAACGAATGTACGATTTCTACCTCTACGTTCTGTTCTTTTAAATCAAACGTTACTGGTCTCTCAACACCTGTTAGGTTATCATTTACGCCAGATTTGCTAATTACCATCATTGGGGCTGAAACTCGTTCAAATGCAAAATTCTTAATAAAATTTTTCTGAAACGTATCCTTAACGAACTTAATCGCTTTCTGAGTCTCTCGTAAACTTAACTTTGATTTATATCCTTCTGGTAACTTTAATGAATACACGTTTTCTCCTAGCAACTCAAATCGCCTGGTGTTCTTGGATACAACTGAACATCCCTAATGTTGCTTATTCCTGTTACGTACATCATGATTCTTTCAAGACCTAATCCGAATCCACTATGTGGTACTGTTCCATATTTACGTAAATCTAAGTATCCTACATAATCGTCTTCATTCATCCCACGATCTATAATTGCTTGTCTCAATTTGTCGTAACTCTCTTCTCTTTCGCTACATCCAATTATTTCGCCTATTCCTGGAACTAATAAGTCAGTTGCTGCAACTGTCTTTCCGTCGTCATTTTGTTTCATATAAAATGATTTGATTTTCTTAGGATAGTTAATTATAAACACAGGCTTGTTGTATATTTTTTCCGTTATATATTTCTCGTGTTCTGTTTGTAAGTCTGCACCCCATTCAACTTTATATTGGAATTTTTCTTTTGATTTTTTTAAGAGTTCAATTGCTTCACTATAATCTACAATTTGGAAATCACTGTTTACGACTTTTGTTAGTTTTTCTACTAAGCCTTTTTCAAATGCATTCTCAAAAAACTCTAATTCATCTTTGCAATTATCAAGCACTTCTTTTATTATGTACTTAATCATTTTTTCTGCAATTTTAATTATGTCTGACAATTTTGCAAAAGCCACTTCTGGTTCTATTTGCCAGAACTCTGATGCATGACGTGGGGTGTTGCTGTTCTCTGCCCTAAATGTTGGTCCAAAGGTATATATCTTTCCCATTGCCATTGCAGCAACTTCACCTTCTAACTGTCCACTAACTGTTAGGCCTGCCTTTCTCTTGAAAAAATCTTTTTGAATATAGTCTGCTTCATCTTTTGTTGCTTTAGCACTTGCGAAGTCATGTGTTGTTACTCTAAATATTTCACCTGCTCCCTCACAGTCAGACCCAGTTATGATTGGCGTATGTACATATGTAAATCCTTCGCTTTGAAAAAATTGATGTAGGGCAAAACTTATTTTGCTCCTTACTCTCAACATTGCATTAAAAGTGTTTGTTCTAACTCTGAGATGTGGGATAGTTCTCAAAAACTCGAGACTGTGATACTTCTTTTGCAAAGGATAGTCGGCTGTAACATCGCCTAACAATTCAATGCTTGTCATATTAATTTCAACTGATTCTTTGTCGTTTAGTGCAGATACAACTTCTCCAGTTACATATACTGATGAACCTGTTCTTAATTGTGGCAAGTCTCCTTTGTATGTCTCTTTATTAATTACAATTTGAATTGACTT
>CAUSLO010000016.1:0-23949 GCA_963532875.1 uncultured Clostridia bacterium
GAAATGGATTATTAGTATTATGACAAAAAAGAAAATTGCTTTGCTGACTGAGTTAGATGTGCCTATAGCGTGAGAGTTGGGAAATTACTATTGCACATTTTACAAGAATGTCTGGTGTTGTCGAGTCCGACCCTCCATATTCTTCAAACTCTGCCACTTCGCCAAAGTTCTCTCTTAAATAGTTTGCACATGCAATCTCGAAATTTTCCCAATTAAACATCTGTTGTTCTCCTCTGTTTTGATTTATCATCTTCCTCCCTATAAGAATATTACAACAACATGTCGGGTACTATGTTTTTGTACTCTTTATTTTTGATTAATTGATCGCCCCCGAGTATTTTTTTAACACCATTTTATTGCTCATATAGTGTTTAACTTTGAACCTGTCGGGAATTCCGACAAGTTGAATCATACGTTTTTCTGTGTCTTTTTTTGACAAATGATTTGGTTGTCCTTTTGTTAATTTTGCCCTTTTTTACAATCTTCTTTGTCATTTTCGGTGCACCTCTGTTTCCCCATTTTCGCCTTTCTTTGCTCTTTTTTTGTTCGTTTTTGCGGTTTTTGTTCTAATAGATAGCCTTTTATATACCACTTTTCGGTTTTTTCTGCATTTTCTCGTTTCCTTTGTTTTTTTGTTTTTATTATATTTTCGGTGCTTGTTCTTGTTGCGTTGTCCTATCGTTTTTGCTTCTAGCTAAGCAAAAAATCTATGATGTTATAGTGTCTGATTCCATTTTGAGAAAAGTTGGTTTTGTCCATTGATAAGACGATCCTTTCGTAGTGATCTTTGATTCTGTCGAAGGCGCCAAATTCTCTTTTTTGAATGTTTTCATCCGCCAGTAGGTGGCAGACCTGAATATGTTTTGTTTCTTCTCCTTTTTCTGCAACAAAATCTATTTCTCTACCTTTTATTTTACCTACATTTACCATATATTCTCTTGCGATTAGTTCGTTAAAAACTATATTTTCTAAGACTCTTCCGACATCTTTTTTGTTGCTATAACCATTTGCCTCTCTTATTCCATGCTCTGCAAGATAGTATTTTTCTTCGGTTTTCAGAATCTTTTTGCCATTTATTTCATACCTAGGGGCTTTTTTAATAAGATATGCGTCTTCACATCTCTTTAATATGTTTAATATCGTATCTACAGAAGTTGTTCGTTGTCCATTCTTCAAGAAATTTTTTATTCTGTTTGCAGAAAATGTGTTTCCTATATTGATCATTATGAAGTTTATTACTCTATCAACCAAATCCATTGTTTTTGTTGGGTTCCCACCTAAAATATCCCTATATACAACGGTGCTATAAAAATCTAAATACACTTGCTTGACACTTCTTTCGTTGAAATCTAACAAGGCTGGCAGTCCGCCCGTGGTCATATATTCTTCAAACATTCTTTCTTTTGTTTCAAAATTACCTCTATATTCGCAGTATTCCTTAAATGTAAAACTTCTAATCTCAAATTCGACATATCGCCCAGTTAATAGGGTGCTTAATTCGCCATCAAGAAGCGTTTTTCTAGAACCAGCAACATAAATATCACAATCTTTCTCAAGTCGTAGTCCGTTTATAAGTTTTTGCCATCCCCCGACTGTTTGGATTTCATCAAAAAAGAAGTATTTCATTCCTTGTTGTCTTTCTAGAAATGGTTTGACTATGTAGTAGAGGTCTTCATAGTTTTTAATATCCATATTTTTAAATTCTTCAAAATTTAAATATAGTTTGTTTTCTTCTGGAACGTCTTTTAACACGTCATTTTTAATTGTCATCATTAATGTTGTTTTTCCAATTCGTCTCATCCCTGTCATAACTTTTATAAAAGGGGTGTTTATGAAAGGTAGAATCTTGTCTAAATATTGCTTTCTTTCTATTATTTTCATCTTTTTCTCCGTTTAATATAGTATATAACAATGTAGTCCATTTTTTCGAGTATACACGAAATTTTTGTATTGTTTTATAACTTTTCGTCTGTACACGAAAAAACTTATAAGATATTTAATATATTATTTTAATTCTTTTTTTGCTCTTTTGGTGCACTCTGTTTTGGCAGTTTTTACGGTTTTGTTTATATAATGACGCTGTTTTTATGGTTTTTGGTCTAATAGACTACCTTTTTTGAAGTACTTTTCTGATTTTAAGCCTTTCCGCAGTTTTCCTTTTTGTTTTCTGTTTTTCTTTTTTGGTGCTGTTATTGTTTTATAGGTTCTCCACTATTTCATCAAAAATGGCTTCGTATTTTGTAATTCCTTTTGATACGGTTTCTTCAAAAGTTTGGTTTGCTCCTTCGTTTGCATTGTCTGAAACAACCTTGATTGAAGCATATGGGATACTGTTCTGTTCACATGTTAAGGCTATTCCTGCCATTTCCATATCACATATGTCTGCTTCATATCTTTGAACTAATTCTCTTTTCTTTTCGCTTTCTGCAATAAACTCGTCGCCAGACGCTAAAGTTGCTGTGTTGATGTTTGTGTGTTTTTGTATTCTCTTAATAATATCTTTATCGGCATCAAAGAAAATTCCTTGTCTGTTGTTATATTGTCCTTTTGGCGTACCATTTATTTTTTCAAGATCAAAGTGGTAATGTACTATTTTTTCTACAACTGCAAGGTCGTTTATTTTAAATTTGTTTGATAGTGCCCCAACAAAGCCAAAATTTAATATTCTCTCTACTTTATAATGGTCGATTAGTACTTGTGTTGCAATTGTTGCTCTTATTTCACCAATTCCCGAGTTAATCAAGTAGATTGTGTGTTCCCCATATTCTGTGATGAATATATTCATTCCTGCTATTTCGTCTGTTTTTATATTTCCTGACGTTGCAAGTCTCTGATAGAATGGCTTTGTTTCTTCATACATAGCAGTTACAATTCCTATTTTCATATCTTTCACCTTTCTTTATTTTCTTGTACATATAAGTTATTATTATACATATGTCTGACGAAAAGGATTTGTTAATTAAATACAGTAATAGTATGTCTATACCGTTAAAAGATGAGAAAATAGACACTCTTTTATCATTTATGCATTTAGTATTAGAAAAAAATAAGGTTTTAAACTTAACATCAATTACAAACTCTAATGATTTTATTCAAAAACATTTAATTGATAGCCTCACTGGCTTAAAATTCATTAAAGATGGTTCTAAAGTCCTAGATATCGGCGTTGGTGGTGGATTCCCTAGTGTCCCTCTTGCTTGTGTAAAACAGAATTGTGAATTTGTGTCAGTTGATAGTGTTGGAAAAAAGATCAATTTTTTAAAAGAAGCAATAAAAAAATTGAAGATTAGCAATGTTTCCCCTATTTATGACCGTGTTGAAAACTTGATTGACCTCTATGAACCTTTTGATATAGTTATTTCTCGTGCAGTTGGTCATTTAGGTATACTTCTTGAACTTGCCATACCTTTCCTTACAGTTGGTGGTTTATTTGTTGCATATAAGGCTAATGATTCTGAGATTGCTGTATTAAAAAATGAAATGAAATTATTGGGTTGTGAAATTGATACCATAGATTCTTTTTCTTTACCAAACGGCGACAATCGGTGTTTAATTATATTTAAGAAGGTTTCTAAGACAAGCCAAATATATCCGAGAAACTTTTCTGCTATTAAGAAAAATCCTTTATATGAGGTGTAAATGGGGAAAAAAGAAATTGTAAATATTCCAGTAGAGTTAATAGATAGAAATGTTAATCAACCAAGAAAAAACTTTACAGAAGAAGGCATTGAGGAATTAAAGAACTCTATTTTAGAACATGGTATTATTCAACCTGTCGTTGTTTCTAAAAATGGTGATAGATATTTAATTATTGTTGGTGAACGAAGATTTAGGGCATCCTTAAGAGCAGGATTAAAAGAAATCCCTTGTATTATAGAAAGTTTTGAAAAAGTGAAAATACAAGAGGTTGCTTTAATAGAAAATATACACAGAAGAGATTTAAACGCTATTGAAATTGCTGAATCAATGAAAGAACTTTTAGAAGAATATAATTTAACCCAAGAAGAACTTTCAAAAAAAATAAATAAATCTAGATCATATATTGCAAATACTATTCGTCTTCTTTCTTTGCCACAAGAAGTTCAACAACTGGTTATTGATAATAAACTTTCTGCAGGGCATGTAAGGGCTCTAATTACTATAAAAAATAAAGACGATCTGATTAGACTAGCTAAAAAGGCTATTACAAAACAATATAATGTTAGAGATATTGAGAATGAAGTTAAGTTATATGAGATAAAAAATAACGACAGAAAGCCTAGAATGGTTAAACCACAACAACGCCAAACAATTGAAATGCAGAATTTTATTAGTGATTTACGATATGTTTTAGCAACTAGCGTAAAAATTATTGGAAACGAACATAAGGGCAGAATTTATATTGATTATTACAGTATGGACGACTTAACAAGGATTTCAGAATTGCTCGAATTATATAAAACAAAAGTTGAACATCGGTGATATGTTGATAACTATCAAAAATTGTGAATAACCTGTGGATAAAGTTGAAAAGATATCCACATTGAAAATCACTGTATATTGTAGTTGATGAAGTAAATTTACCTACATATAGTGTTTTAAAAAAGTTATCCACTTGTCTACATTAGTTATTATATGTTATTATTATTTAAAATTTATTTATATATATAAAGGGACGGAAAAATGAAAATCACATGTGATGTAAAAGAATTGAAAACTGCACTAGCAAAAATTTCTGGTGTCGTTGGATTAGATAAATCTCAATCAATATTAGAATATATAAAACTAAAAACATCAGATAAAACATTAACATTAATTGCTACAGATACAGAAATTCAAATTGAAAAGGTAATAAATGCAAACATCAAAAAGGATGGTGAAGTTTTAGTTCCTGGTAAGAGGTTTTGTGAATTTGTTTCAAAAATAACATGTGAAAAAATTGATATTGAAGAACTAGATGATGGAAGGGTAATGATTAAGTATCTAGATTCTTCTACATATTTTCCTACAAGAGATATAAAAGATTTCCCAAAACTTGAAAATATTGACGTCAAACAAAAATTTGAAATCATTATGGGAGACTTAAAGGAACTCATAGAAAAAGTAGATTTCAGTTTATCTAGTGATAACAATAGGCCAGTTTTAAATGGTGTTTTCTTAGAAATAGAAAATGGAATAATTAAAGCAGTAGCGTTAGATGGATATAGAATTGCAATTGCAACAAAACCAATAAAGCAAAAAGATATCAAAACAAAGATATTAGTCCATGGAAAACAAATAAGAGAAATTAAGAAAATACTAGATGCACATGAAGACGTTATTTCATTCATAATTTCCGAAAACAAAATTTGTATTGATTTATTACACACAAAAATAATTTGTCAATTAATGAAGGAAGAATATATCAATTACAAAAGCGTTATTCCAGAAGGCAAAACAACAGAAGTAAGTGTTCAAAAGAAAGAATTTGAATATTCTATCCAAAGAGCGGATGTAATTAATAGAGAGTCAAGAAGTAACGATGTAACGCTTGTAATTAAAGACAGTATGATGGAATTAAATACAAAGACTCTTGATGGAGAACTTAACGAGAAGTTGCCAGTAAAGGTAACTGGTGTCGATCAAAAGGTCGTATTAGGCGTAAAGTACATTATGGATTGCTTAAAGGTAATCAAAGAAGATGTAATTATTATTAGCATCTCAACAAGTACAAAACCAGTAACAATAAAGAATCAAGACAAAACATGGGAATACGTCATTGTTCCAATTTTAAAGAGATAGTTTTTTTTACTTGGAAATTTCGTTTGTAATATCAGAGATTTGAAGTTTTAACTTTTTATCTGTTTTTAAGTCTGTTTCAATTTTATTTTTAGCATGCATAATTGTTGTATGGTCTCTGTTGAACAATTTGCCAATACTCGCAAGAGGAAGAGATAACATTTGAGAAATTAAGTAAATACACAACTGCCTAGCAAATACAACTTCCTGTTTTCTTGTTTTTGAAAAAATATCCTTTATAGAAATATTTAAATAAGTTGAGACAGTTTCAATAATAATGTCCTTATCAATGTTCTTCCCCGATATCTTTTCATTAATAATTTCAGATAAAACTTCTGCAGCCATTTCTTGTGTGTCTATATTTTTCATTAATAGAGAAGAAGAGAAAATAACCCTATTTAAATACCCTTCCATTTCACGGATACTTTGTGTTTTAGAAATCTCTGCAATATAGAAGGCAACCTCATTAGAAAGCATAAATTTTTCTTTCATTGCCTTATATTTCAATATCGCAACACGAGTCTCTATTTTTGGAGTTTGGATATCAACAATCAATCCACAACCAAATCTTGAAGTTAGTCTTTCTTCTAAGTTAGATAAGTCCTTAGGTGCTTTATCAGACGTGATAATGATTTGCTTTTGATTTGTATATAGTTGATTAAATAAATTAAAGAACGCTTCTTGTGTTGCAGTTTTCCCTGCTAAGAATTGGATATCGTCAATTAATAAGACATCGCAATCTCTATACTTTTCATTAAACGCCTTTTTACTTGATTCTTTAATATTGTTAATTGAAAGTAAGAAATCATTAACAAGTTCTTCAGTTGTAGCGTATGTTAGTTTTAATTTCTTGTTATGCTTATATATATAGTTACCAATAGCGTGCAATAAGTGGGTTTTCCCTAACCCAACACCGCTATATATAAATAGGGGGTTGTACTTCACTCCTGGATGCTCTGCAACAACTTTTGCTGCGTTTAATGCAAGAGAGTTTGAGTCGCCACTTATAAAAGAATCAAATGTATACATCTCCATAAAAGGATTTTCTTTTTTAGGAACTGTTTGTTCTTTTTCGACCTCTTTTTTATCAATATCTATTAAAGAAAGATCGCTATCCTTTTCTAAGACAATAATGACTTCACTAACGCTTGGTTCTGACTGTTGTACAGCAAAAAGAATTTTGTTTTCATATTCTGGGGTGATTGCTTGTTTAACCATCTTCATTTTAGTAGAAAGAACTAGGGCATTATCTTTAATCCGTACAGGTTTTAAATTTGGATACC
Organism: uncultured Clostridia bacterium; assembly: GCA_963532875.1. GTDB lineage: Bacteria > Bacillota > Clostridia > Christensenellales > CAG-917 > CAUTUX01. The sequence goes on from CAUSLO010000016.1 coordinate 7,041, forward strand.
AAATATCACAAGCAATAGCATTAACATTTTTATCGTTCTTATTTAAAAAATTTAAACTTTTTTCCCAAAGGATTTCTAAATCAGTCATAGTGTAAATATATCATAAGAAAAGAAAATGCCTAAGTAATTGGTCGACAGAAAGAAGAATGGCTAAATATGATAAGGACGGTAAAAAGATTTCAAAGACATAGCAAATCATCTAGAATATAAGGAAAGGAAAAGAAAATGCATATAACAAAAATAGACATCAAAAACTTTAGAACATATAAGCAGTTGTCTATGTCCCCAAGCAAGGGGTTAAATCTTTTACTTGGTAAAAACGGAGCAGGGAAAACAAATGTTCTTGAAAGTATATACTTCGCATGTTTGATGAGAACTCCAAGGACAAATAATGTAGTAGAAGTAATCAGATTTAATTGCAACTATACGATGGTTACCTTAGAAGTACAACATCGACTAACGACACATGAAATTAAAATACTCTTTGATAGAGAGAAAGCAAAAAAGGTATTAATAGATGGAGAGCCAGCAAAAGGACAAAGTGAAGTCTTACAAAAAGTAGGCATTGTATATTTTTGTCCAGAAGATTTAAGACTAGTACAGGATGGACCACTCAGGAGACGAAAATTTTTAGATATTGGAATGGCAGTTGCAAATTTAATGTCGCACGAAGCTAAGAAAAAATATAACGCCGCAATAATAGAAAAAAACCAAATCTTAAAACAATACAAAAACTTAACAGGCGAAGAATATGATGCGTGGGATGTAGAAATAGCAAGATTTGCATGGGAAATCATGCAAGAAAGAGAAAACTACATTGCAAGAATTTCAAAGATAGCAAGGGAGAAATACAGAGAAATATCGCAGACCGAAGAGATCCTAGCCCTCACATACATGCCATCATATGGAGACGTCAAAAGCCCCCAAGACATACATAAAGAAATCGTTCAAGATAGACCAAGAGAAATTGAAAGAGGTAATGTTGTCAGAGGAATACATAGAGACGACATATTAATAACCATAAACGGTGAAGACGCAAGAAAGTATGCATCACAAGGACAACAAAGGTCTATCGTCTTGGCACTCAAGTTAGCAGAACTAGAGGTGTATAAAGAGGCAAAAGGAGAAAGTGCAATTCTGCTATTAGACGACGTACTAAGTGAACTAGATGACACCAGAAAGAAGGCATTGGTAAAAATAATAAACAACCAACAAACATTCGTTAGTGCAACTGAGTATCCGCATGAGTTTGAAGGATACAAATATGAGGTAACGAGGAATCAAACAGAGTCGTTTGTAACGAAAGTAGAGAAGTAAAACAAACATTTACACAAATAATGACGAAGTACTATAATAAACTTGTTAACAAGCACTAACTTGTGAAGGAAATAATATGGGAAAGATAAAGATAGAAAAAGACAGTGTAGAGGCTACTTTGCTTATTCCTTTATACGGAAGAAAAATGTGTACAGATCTTTTCCCAGAGATATACCAAGACCACTTTGCCGAGGAACTAATAGCAAAAGTAGACTATGATTTTTCAGAACTAGAAAAGAAGAAAGAAACTTTTCAATTTAAGTATGGAGCACTTTTAGCAGGGATGCGACAATTAGATATGACATACGAAATAAAAGAATATTTAAAGAAATATCCAAGAGCAATGGTTATAAATTTGGGATGTGGATTAGATGAGACAGGCAAAGCATGCGATAACGGAGAATGCAAAATAGTGAATGTTGATTTTCCAAGCGTTATAGAAACAAGAAACAAGTTATTAGACAAAAACGAAAGAGAGCAAAATGTTGCATGTGATTTAAACGACTTCTCATGGATGGGGAAAATAGACGGCACAAACGGCGTTATCTTTTTTGCAGCTGGCGTATTCTATTACTTCAAAAGAGAAGAAGTTAAGAAACTCGCTTTAGAGTTGGCAAACAGATTTCCAAACGGATGCCTAGTCTTTGATTCTGTAGGGAAGAAAGGATTAAAGATAATGCTTTCAAAATTAAAGAAGAACATGAAGACCTCAGGGGTTGATTCAATAATGTTTTCTGTTAACAAGCCACTTAAAGAATTTCAGTGGTCAGACAAAATTAAAGTTTCAGCAAAGGGATACATGTTGGGGTATAACGACATGAAGAACAAGTCGATTAAACCAGTATATAGAATGGTTGCAAAAATCGGAGACAGAACGATGCATATGTCTATTAATAAATTTGAATTTATTAAATAATTGATTGAAAGAAGAGGTTATTAATGAAAAAGAGCATTAAAGTAAGTGTATTTTTAATTTTAATTCTTGTGATGGCGATTTCAGTATTTGGTTGTGCAAAAAAAACGCCTGGGAAAACTGTGAATCCTGGGAAGCAGACAGAACAGAAGAAACCAGATGAAGAGCAAAAGGAACCTAATGAAGAAGAGAAGAAGCCAAGCGAGGAAGAAGATAAATCTAACATAAAAGAGAAAGTAAAAATTAAGTTCACTATTAAAGGGCAAAAAACATTTGGCGAGGAATACGAGCAGGCAGAAGGGACAGAAGGGGAATATGTTTCAAGCATTGAAAAGAAAGAGGGACAAACAGTTAAAGCATCTGAATTGCTAGACATTGTTAAAGAAAAGATTAATGAAACAATTTATAACAAAGACGAAATGCTATATAAATATGCAGGAGAAGCGATAACTGAAACTCAACCAATTCAGGTCAAGTCACCAAACACAGTTATTGAATTCTACGTAAAGAGACAAATTAGAACAATTACATTAGATACTACACATGATGTTAATACATCCAATGTAAAGGGTGCAGTAGAAATTACAAATGACAAGAAAGTCTTTAAGTTTAGACATGGATATAGTTTTGTAGGTGACGAAACACCAACGATAGCAGAAACGGACAATGAGGAATTCAAGGGATGGTTAAATAGTTCAAATCCATACAAGTTTGATAACACAAATTCCGTAACAGAAAATATAACATTGAGCCCAAATATGAAGAATAAAATAGAGATTAAATTTGCAATCAAGGGACAAAAGACATTTGGAGATGGATATGAGCAGGCGGAAGACACAGTTGCCGAATATGCTTCAAATATTAAAAAGAAAGAGGGTCAAACAATTAAACCATCTGATTTGCTACATTTGGTTAAAGAAAAGCTTAATGAAACAATTTATAACAAAAATGAAATGTCATATAAGTACGATGGCGAAGAAGTAGACAAAATGCGAGCAATTCAAGTCAAGTCACCAAGCACACTTATCGAATTCTACGTAAAGAGACAAATAAGAATAATTACGTTAGATACTACAGATGATGTTAATACGTCCAATGTAAAGGGTGCAGTAGAAATTGCAGAAGGCAACAAAACGCTTAAATTTAGGCATGGATATAATTTTGAAGGAGATGAAACACCAATAATTGCGGGAACGGAAGAAGATGAATTTAATGGTTGGTTAAACGGTCAAGATATATATAGGTTTGGTAATCCAAATTCCGTAACATCAGACGCAACATTGACACCTAACATGAAGAAGAGAGATGCAATAGTAAATATAAATCTAAATGGATTAAGTGGAGCCGATTTAAGATATGAAGCAGATGGAATAACAGCGAGACCAGATGAAAGTAATACAAAGATAACGTTTAATGTACCACATAGTAAGATGTCATATACATTAAAGAATCTAAGAGCAGACGGGGTGTTTACAGCAGCTGGTAGAAAAGTGGAACAAACAGGATACACTGGTGAAGTAAATATTAACAAGGCTGGTAAGACGTACAATCTAACAGTTACATACAGAGAGTTAGGAGCTACAGTAAATATTGGAGGTCTGGAAGGAAACGGCTGGTATTATAGCGATGCTGGAATAGATGCAGAACAGTCGGGGAATAAAATAACACTAAATGTGCCAAGTGAAAGATTACCATATACGCTAAAGCCACTGCAGAATACAGGCTTGCCATTTAGTAGTCTAACGCAAAAGGCTATAAAATATGTTGGATATCAAGACAACGACCCAATTACCACAGGGGGTAACACTTACGAAAGAACAGCTCAGTTTAGTGAGGATGTAGAAAAGTATAAAGGACTATATCCACAAGCTAAAGCGGAATCAAGCGAGATAGAGGGGACAACGATAACAGAAGAAGTAGCTAATAATGAGCCAAAGACAGGGTACGGAAAATTTAGTTATACAATAGCGTATAATAAAGGGAATAAGTTCGAAGTAATCAACGGAGAATACTATAAATTTGAGCAAGTAGAATGGGAAGAATTTCCACCAGAAATAGAAACTAATAAGCAGTGGACAAAGAATACACTTGATGTATCAGTGTTTGACAATGGACAAGAAAACAGCAACATATACAGTGGATCATATATAGAGGGATATCTAAGAATAATGGCACAGAAGATGCAAATTGACTATACCCTTTCGTTACCAAAGTTAGGAGGCAACGACGCACTTCCATGGAATACAGCCCTAACATACATTAACCAAAATACAGCTGCCGAAATCAAAGAGAAGCTAAAGTATAAAAAAGTAACAGACTATGCAAGGGCAGTTTCAGGCAATTACAAAACACTTAGAAACATAAAAATTAATATCTATCGATATAGTGCTGAATTGACATGGTTAGGTACACGTCATAAGGATGTTAATACAAAAAATTATAATATCGACTATTACGGCACGCTCGCTAGTGAATATACTTATGATGTTCAAGGGTTGCGTGTAGCTAAGTAGGTGCATATTTTAAAAAACTGAATACGACAAATAGGATGGAAAAATTCAGGTTTACAAAAGTAATAAATATAAGCATTTCACGAATATGGATGTCCTCAGCGATATCCATATTTTAATTATATAACCAATTTTCTCAATCTTAAGGGCTCTTCACTGTTGATATCCCATCAAAAGAATTGCAATTGCTATAAGGGACTATAGAGAAAAGAAAGATTTCAGGCACTATTAATCTGCAAGAAACATTAACACCAACGTTTGGCACTTGGTTGGGCACGCATGGCAAAAACAAACAGACAAATGGTATATAGAGTTGAATCAGAATGAAATACTATGTCAGATGAGACGAATCATATATTTGGGGTGAGGCCCACGAAATAGAAATAGAGTCGGAGAATAAAAGAAAGAAAATTGAAAATTTTATAAAAAAGCCTATTGACATCCACGCTGGGGGGGGGGTACACTTAAGGCATAACAGTGTTGGAGGATATAAAAATGGCAAAAAAAGAGTATTCAAAATTAGCATATTTTTTACTTTGCCTTCTTTTAGGGCCACTTGGGGTTCACAGATTTTATGCAGGTAAAATAGGAACAGGAATCTTGTGGTTGCTAACAGGTGGCGTTTTCGGAATAGGGTATATTGTAGACTTAATCATCAGTATTGTTAAGTTGGCAACAGCCCCAGCAGTTGCAGTAGCAGACAAGGTTGCGGAAAAAGTCGAAGAAAAGAAAGCAGAATAGAAAAACGAGTAAGCACAAAGAACAAATTTCATACGGCAACAATTTGCTTGCCGTGTGCTTTGGTTTTTAACCAAACCTCATATAAATTAAATAATTAAAACAGCACTCTAGTAGAGCAAGCATTTCTTTTGCCTTAAAAGGGCGGGCAATGTCTAAAAAGACTTAATTTTTTGTTAAGACGACAATCTCACAGAAATTTAAAAAAGATATTCCATAACAAGAACCAGTGATACACAGAAAGGGTCATCTCAGATTAGGCATACACCCAGAAAAAAATCAAAACAGTATTTTTACAAAAAAAACAAGAGATATAGTTTGGCGAAATGAAAAGAAATAATTCAGCAAAAGATAGTATTCAGTCTCAAGAAAATAAAGGCACAAATAGACAAGAAGTATTGGACGCAAAAGAAGCAAAGGCATTTTAACCAAAGACACAAAACAAGAGTACAACAAACCAGAACAACAATTTTCGATATTGTTTATACAGATCGAATGCTATACAATTGAATTGAGGTCAACGTGAAAGAAAATGTAGATTCATACGCCAAGTACCTTTTTCATGAAGGTACAAACTATCAAACATATAAGCTGTTTTCACCTCAAAAAGAAAGAGAAGAAGGGAAAGACGGATATAGGTTTACGGTATGGGCCCCAAAAGCTCGTTCTATTTCTGTTGTGGGGGATTTTAACAACTGGGACAGAACCAGACATCCGATGGAGAAAACGGACGAAGAAATTTGGACGCTATTTATTCCAGGGATAAAACAGTATGATGCATATAAGTTTTCAGTAGAACAACAAGACGGCAAGATAGTAAACAAGATAGATCCATTTGCATTCCATTTTGAAACGCCACCAGCAACAGCATCAAAGATATACGATATTGAGGAGTATAGTTGGAAAGATAAGGCGTGGATGAAAGAAAGAGAAACATATAATCCATATGCCTCGCCAATGAACATATATGAAATCCATCTAGGCAGTTGGAAGAGACAAGAAGATGGGAACGTATATGGATATAAAGATATAGCAGACGAACTCATCAAATATGTTAAAAAAATGGGATATACCCACATAGAACTTATGCCAATAAGCGAATATCCGTTTGAAGGATCTTGGGGATACCAGGTTACAGGAATGTTTGCCCCAACTTCAAGATATGGAACGCCAGCAGATTTAATGGAATTGATTGACAGATGCCATAGGGCAGGAATAGGAGTAATTCTAGATTGGGTGTTGGCACATTTCCCAAGAGACGAACATGGGTTGGCAACATATGACGGAACAGCACAATATGAGTATGCAGACCCAAGAAAGGGAGAACACAGAGAATGGGGAACAAAAGTATATGATTTTGGGAAGAACGAAGTAAAGAGTTTTTTAATTTCCTCAGCAATGTTCTGGTTTGATAAATATCATATTGATGGGATTAGATGTGATGCCGTTGCAAGCATGTTGTATCTAGATTATGGAAGAAAGGCTGGCGAGTGGGTTACAAACAAAGATGGGGGGAATTACAACCTAGAAGCAAGAGATTTCTTGAGACAATTAAACACAGCAATATTGAGTAAACATCATGGAGCGATAACCATAGCAGAAGAGTCCACAGCATATCCAATGGTAACTAAACCAGCATATGACGGAGGCTTAGGATTTAACTTCAAGTGGAACATGGGATGGATGAACGATTCCCTTCATTATTTGAAACTTGATCCATTCTTTAGAAAAGACAATCACAACAACCTAACGTTCGCCATAACATATGCATATTCAGAGAACTATATATTGCCAATTTCTCACGACGAAGTAGTGCACGGAAAGGCTTCAATGCTGTCAAAAGTTCCGGGAGATTACGACGAAAAGTTTGAAGGGCTCAAGGCATTCTTTGGATATTTGATGGCACACCCAGGCAAGAAGTTAACATTCATGGGAGCAGAGTTTGGACAGTTTATAGAATGGAACTACAAGAACGAATTAGATTGGTTCTTGCTTAAATATGACAAGCACAAACAGATACAAAACTTTGTTAAAGATTTAAACGCCTTCTATCTAGCAAATAAAGCAATGTGGGAAATGGATTGTTCCTTTGAAGGATTTAAATGGATTGTTGTAGACGATAATACGCAAAACATAATTTCTTTTATAAGAAGAGCGGCAAACGGAGAAGAGGTAATTTGTATAATAAACTTCTCACCAGTGTCACGAGAAAAATATGTTATGGGTGTTCCAGAATACACAACATATAAAACAGAACTGATTTCATCAATGAATAAATATGGCGGAAATACAGATAGACGGATGTCATACAAGGCAACAAAGAGAGAAAGCCATGGATACCCATATTCTATAAAAATTGACATTCCGAAAAACGCATGTATATTCTTAAAAAAAGAAAAAGAAGAGGGAGGCAATAATGGCAAAGGAAATTAAAAAAGATTGTGTCGCAATGCTATTGGCAGGGGGGCAAGGAACAAGATTAGGAGTCTTAACAGAAAAACTTGCAAAGCCAGCAGTGCCATTTGGAGCAAAATATAGAATAATAGATTTTCCATTATCAAACTGTATCAACAGTGGAATTGACACGGTTGGAGTATTGACGCAATATCGCCCATTTAAACTTCACCAATACATAGGGAACGGACAACCTTGGGACTTAGATAGGCTCGAGGGTGGAATATTCGTTCTACCACCTTTCATGACAGCAAAGGCTGGGGAATGGTATAAAGGAACGGCAAATGCAATTTTCCAAAACATAGAATTCATAGACAACTATAATCCAGAGAATGTATTGATTTTAAGTGGCGACCACGTATACAAGATGGACTATCACACAATGCTAATGGATCACAAAAAGAACAAAGCCGATTGTACGATTGCAGTTCTTGACGTTCCAAAAGAAGAAGCAAGCAGATTCGGAATCATGAACCTAAAGGACGGCAACAAGATATATGAATTTGAAGAAAAGCCAAAAGTTCCAAAGAGCACAAAGGCATCAATGGGAATATATATATTCAAATGGGACAAGTTGAAGAAGTATCTAATAGAGGATGAAAAGGATACGAATTCGGAAAACGATTTTGGGAAGAACATAATTCCAAAAATGTTAAACGAGAAGTGCAAGATGTTTGCATATCAGTTTGAAGGATACTGGAAGGATGTAGGAACAATATCATCCTTGTGGGAAGCCAATATGGACATCCTACACGGAACAAAAGATGAGTCATTGAAGTTAAGCGACTCAACATGGAAAATTTATGCGAGGAACACGGCAGAACCACCACATTATGTTACAGAAGACGGAAAGGTATCAAATTGCCTTGTTTCGGAAGGAACAATTATTGCAGGAACGGTTAAAGACAGCATAATCTCTCATTCTTGCAAGATAGGGAAGAATGTGTATATAGAAGGGTCAATCTTGATGCCTGGAGCCGTTATTAAAGACGGAACGGACATTAGGTATTCAATAATAGGATGGGATGCTGAGATTGGGGAAAACTGTGTAATTGGAGAAACCCTCACAGATTGCAAGCCTGGCGAGTGGAAGATAAGTGTAATTGCTCCTGAATATAAATTGAAAGCAGGAAGCATAGTTGCTGCCAACGAAATGATAGGATAGGTGAATATATATGAATAAGACAATGGGAATTTTATTTGCGGATAACGACGATAGTCATTTAAAAGAGCTGACAATTAAAAGAACGAGTGCATCTGTCCCATATGGTGGAAGATATCGTCTAATAGACTTTGCACTATCGAACTTCACAAATGCGAACGTTACAAAAATCGGATTGATAACACGAAACAACTACAACTCTTTGATGGACCACATTAGGATGGGTAGAGATTGGGACTTAAACAGAAAGAACAGCGGAATATCTATATACCCACCACTAGTTTTCAACACGGCTGATGTATATAGAGGGAAGGTTGAAGCACTTCATACATTAAGAGGATATATATCAAATAGTGAAGAAGAGAATGTTTTAATAGCAGATACTGATATAGCAATCAATATCGACTATGACCAAGTAGAAAAGTTTCATGTGGAAAAAGGGGCAGATATCACAATGCTCACATACAAGACAGACGAGTTGAGTTCTAAAAAGTGGATTATTAAAGAAGACAAGAATAAGAGAATCGTAGATATGAGATTGCCAGTAGCGACAGATTCGTCAAAGCAATTGTGCAACTTGAACATATACTATATCAAGAAGTCACTGTTGCTTGCATTAATAGACAAGGCGTTTGCATATGGAGAGTACAACTTTGAGAAAGATGTTCTATTTAAAAACTTGAGCAACTTGTATGTAATGAGTTATGAAGTCAAAGACTACGTAGCGGTAATAGACAGCATAGAATCATATTTTAAACACAGCATGGACTTGTTAGACATGAAGATAAGAGATACATTGTTCTACAAGAACTCAACCATATACACCAAGGTTAAAGACAGCGTTCCAACGAGATATAAAGAAAACGCAATGGTAAAGAACTCAATCATAGCGGACGGTTGTCAAATAGACGGAACAGTAGAGAACTCAATATTGTTCAGAAGTGTAAAGGTCGGGAAGAATGTGGTTATTAAAAACTCAATCATAATGGAAAACACAATAATAATGGATAACGCCGAATTAAATTATACCATCACAGATAAAGATGTAATAATAGAAAAAGACAGAAAACTAAGCGGATATGAGACGTATCCAATCGTTATAGCAAAAGGAAAACGAATTTAGGAGGTGTCATATGAAAATATTATATGTAGCATCAGAGGCTGCCCCATTCGTAAAGTCAGGAGGATTGGGAGATGTAGCGGGAGCATTGCCAAAAGCATTAGCAAAACAAAAACATGACGTAAGGGTAGTTATTCCTTTTTATAAAGAAGAAATAAGAGAAGAGTTGCAAACGACAATGAAATATGTTGGGGCAACATTCGTAGACCTAAGTTGGAGAAGGCAGTATGCAGGAGTGTATGAAACACAAATAGACGGCGTTAAATACTACTTCATCGACAACGAATATTACTTCAAAAGAAGAGGGCTATACGGACACTTTGATGATGGGGAGAGATTTGCATTCTTTTCAAAAGCAATTTTAGAGATATTGCCAATAATAGATTTCTATCCAGATGTCCTACATTGTAACGATTGGCAGACATCCTTAGTCCCAGTGTTTTTGGATGTTTTCTTCAGATACGCAGAGGAATACAAGAACATAAAAACAGTCCTAACAATTCACAACATTGAATTCCAAGGCAAATATGATTCAAAACTAATCACAGATATCCTAGGATTGCCAGAATGGGCACACTCAATTGTTTTAAACAATGAAGACACAAACTATATGAAGGGAGGAATAGAATCCGCCTCTCTTGTAACAACAGTTAGCGAAACATATGCCAATGAAATACTAGACCCATTCTTTGCATTTGGGCTAGAAGGCATTTTGAGAGAAAGACAATACAAGATACACGGAGTAGTAAACGGTATAGATATGAACTTGTTTGATCCAAATAAGGACAAGGCACTGTTTAAGAACTATACTCAAGCGACAATTGCAGACAAGAAAGCAAACAAGAAGGGCTTGTGCGACATGGTTGCCTTACCATACTCAGAGAAGAGACCAATGATAGCAATGGTATCAAGGCTAACAGAGCAAAAGGGGTTAGACCTATTAGGGTATGTTGCTGACGAATTAATGAAAGCAGACCTTCAAGTTGTTGTAATAGGAACTGGAGACTGGAAATACGAGAATATGGTTAAGAGTATAGAGAGTAGATATCCAGAGAAATTTAGGGCAATACTTGCCTTCTCTAGCGACCTAGCATCTAAGATATATGCCGCATCAGATATGTTCTTAATGCCTTCAAAATTTGAGCCATGCGGATTGTCGCAGTTAATCGCAATGAGATATGGGTCAGTTCCAATCGTACGCGAGACAGGCGGATTAAAAGACACAGTCCCTCCATACAATCCACAAACAAAAGAAGGCAAGGGGTTCACTTTCAAGACATACAACGCATATGATATGTTAGATGCAATATGGAGAGCCTTTGGCTTCTATATCGAAGAGAACAAACAAAACTGGAACAACATTATAAAGAACGGAATGAATAGCGATTTCGGTTGGGAAATAAGTGCAAAAAAATATTTAGAAATATACAAAAAATAGATTAGAATTATGAGAAGAAAATAAAACAAAATATGTCTTGACTTGGGGGAAACAAGAGCAGGAGAGAGGATGGCAAAAGAAAACATAACAGAGAAAGAATTTGCAAAACAAATTGAAGAAACAATGTTGAGGTATCTTGGGGTAGAACCAAGTACCGCAACCAAACCACAAATGTATAAGGCATTGGCGATTTGTGTTAGAGAAATTCTAACAGCTAAAAGATTGGCATTTAAGAAAAAAGTCCATCAGAAGAAGATGAAACAAGTATATTACATGTCGATGGAGTTCTTGCTTGGAAGGTCGCTCAAGAATCACTTGTTCAATATGGGGCTAGAGAAGGTTGCAGAGAAAGCAATTAAGTCAATGGGGTTTGACCTTGAAGAGATATATGAGCAAGAACCAGACGCAGGACTTGGTAACGGCGGATTGGGTAGACTTGCAGCAGCATACATGGACGCTCTGACATCTCAAGATTATGCCGCAACAGGATTCTCTATAATGTATGACTATGGCATTTTCAAACAAGTAATTGTTGACGGTTGGCAATTAGAAAAACCAGACGACTGGTTAAAGGATGGAAGCGTTTGGGTTTCAAATAAGAACGAAGAAACATATGAAGTAAACTTCGGCGGAAGAGTCGAAGAGTCATGGGAAGACGGCAAGTTAAAGGTTACATATAAAGATCAAACAACAGTATTGGCTGTGCCATATGATATGAATATTTCTGGATACAGCACAGATGCAGTTAATAGAATTAGGCTATGGGCATCAAGAGCCCCACAAGAATTTGACATGACCATGTTTGCAAAGGGCGAATACGTAAAGGCAATGGCAGCAAAGGCAATGGCAGAATCTATCTCGAAAGTCCTATACCCAGCAGATGATCACATTGAAGGGAAATCATTAAGACTTAAACAACAATACTTCTTTGTATCAGCATCAATACAAAGCATTCTTAACAGACACCTAATGTATCATAAGGGATTTAAGAATCTTGGAGATTATGTAGCAATACATATTAACGACACGCACCCAACGTTGTGCATTCCAGAATTAATGCGTCTTCTTTTGGACGAGCACGGATTTACATGGGATGACGCATGGGATGTAGTAAAGAAGGTTATATCATATACAAACCATACAGTTATGGCAGAGGCTCTAGAAAAATGGCCTCAAGAATTGTTCCAGCAATTGTTGCCAAGAATATATCAAATTATTCAAGAGATTAACCAAAGATACTGTAGCGAGTTATGGGAGTTCTATCCAAACGACTGGAGCGTAGTCAACAACAACGCAGTATTGGCAGAAGGTCAAGTAAGGATGGCAAACCTTTGTTTGATAGCGGGGCACACTGTAAACGGTGTTTCGGCACTACACTCAGAAATTTTAAAGCGAGATGTTTTCAAAGATTATTACGCAATGCATCCAGACAAATTTACAAATGTTACAAATGGTATTACACACAGAAGATGGACAATGCAAGCGAACCCTAGCCTCGCAAAACTAATATCAGATTTAATTGGTGATGGCTGGAAGAAAAACCCACAACAACTTGAAAAGTTAGTTGATCATATTGGAGACAAAGAAGTATATAAGCAATTGACAAAAATAAAGAAAGAAAACAAAGAAAGGCTTGCCAAGTACGTTAAGGAACACAACTGTGTAACGCTAGACACAAGTGCAATATTTGACGTGCAGGTAAAGAGGTTGCATGAATACAAGAGACAACTATTGAACGCTCTACACATTCTTGATTTATATTTCAGAATAAAAGAAAATCCAGACCTAGACATCAAACCAAGAGTGTTTATTTTTGCAGCAAAAGCAGCAAGTGCATATTATATGGCAAAGGAAATTATAAGATTTATTTGTACACTTGCGGATGTAATAAATAACGATAAAGACATCAAAGGAAAGATAAAGGTGGTATTCCTTGAAAACTACAGGGTATCACTTGCAGAAATAATTATCCCAGCAGCGGAAGTCAGTGAACAAATTTCAATAGCAGGTAAAGAAGCAAGCGGAACATCAAACATGAAGTTTATGATAAACGGAGCATTAACTCTTGGAACGATGGACGGAGCAAACGTAGAAATATACGGAGAGGTCGGAGAAGGCAACATGTTTGTATTTGGACTTCTTGCAAATGAAGTTGAAGAAATGTGGAGAAACGGATATAATCCAACACAATATTACAATTCAAGCGAAAGAATTAGGAGATTAATAGATACATTAAGATCGGGACTTGGAGGGAGTAGTTTTTCAGAAATCGCAGATAGCCTAACCGTAGGAAGAGGCGGAACAGCAGATGGATATATGGTTCTAGCAGATTTTGAATCATATGCCAATGCACAACAAAGAGTAAATGACACATATGCAGACACAAACAAATGGAATCGCATGTCTCTAATGAATATAGCAAAGTCAGGATTCTTCGCAGCAGATAGAGCCGTTGTTGAATACGCAAAGAGAATCTGGGGTCTAAACAAGTAGAGGAAATGTATAATCCACTAATACATAAGAAACCATACGGAGCGTGTGTAAAAGATAAAGATGTACACATTCGCTTTCCGTTGCCAATCGGCGAAGTCGTGAAGAACGTAACAATTATCTTAAGAAAAGACGAACAAGAAATACACCACCAACTAAAGTTCAAGGAAGTTGTTGCCAACGAAGCAATATACGAAGGAACTTTTCAAATATCAGAAAGTGGAATATGGAAATACAGATTTGAAGCAGAACTTTTAACTGGCGGGATTGGATATTATGGCAGAGGTTTTGGAGGAATAGCGGTAAGGCAAGATTGGCTACCAGAATGGCAACTTACAGTTTGCGACAAAGAGCAGAACACGCCAGAATGGGCGAAGCAAGGAATCTGTTATCAAATATTTGCAGATAGATTTTATAAGGGCGAAGAAAGACCTTTCAACAAAGATGGGACATATCACAAAGACTGGAACGAACAACTAGAGATAGCAGAGGAAGGGAAGGATTACAAGGCAAATGACTTTTATGGTGGAAACATAGAGGGGATTATTCAAAAGATACCGTATCTAAAGGAACTAAACGTTACATGTATTTACCTAACGCCTATATTTGAATCTTTTTCAAACCACAGATATGATACCGCAGATTACTTAAAGGTGGACGACCTATTTGGAACAGAAGAGCAGTTGTCCGAATTTATACAAGAAGCACACAAAAACGGCATACATATAATGTTAGATGGCGTTTTTAACCATACAGGGTCTGACAGCATATATTTCAATAAATTAAATCGTTACCCAGGGAAAGGAGCATATCAGTCAAAAGATTCAAAATATTACGACTGGTATTACTTCATAGATTATCCTAACCAATACCATTCATGGTGGGGTTGTAGCGTGGTTCCAACGGTAAACAAAACCGCAAAGGGATATAGAGAACTCATTATGGGCAAAAACGGCGTTATTGAAAAGTGGAGCAAATTGGGAGTGGACGCATGGCGACTAGATGTTGTCGATGAGTTGCCAATAGAGTTTACTACCGCATTATGTAAAAAGATTAAAGAACAAGGGAAAGATAAGCACATCATTGGTGAAGTATGGGAAGACGCGACAACTAAGGTTAGTTATGATGAATGGAGACCATACTTGATGGGCAATCAAATAGACAGCACCATGAACTATCCATTCAAAGAAGCAATCCTAGAATTTTGCCACACAAGAGACAAGGATGTGTTTATAGAGAAGATAACGAACATCTTAGAGAACTATCCAAAATCTGCCATAGACAGCGCTCTAAACCTAATCGGTTCGCACGATACGGTTAGAGCAATAACGGCATTGTCAACGGCAGAATATCCAAAAACACAGTCGGCAAGAAGAGTAGCAAAGTTACATCCATCAAAATATATGGAAGCAAGGAATCGACTCAAAATAGCGACCGTATTGCAGTATACCTTGCCAGGCATCCCAATGGTGTATTATGGCGATGAAATAGGAATGCAGGGATATGAAGACCCTCTAAACAGAAAAACAATGCAATGGGACAATATAGACGACGTTATACACAGTAGATATATAAAACTAGGAGAATTAAGAAAGAAGTATAAAGAAATTCTACAAGGCGAAACCTCTTTTTTAACACATCCAACGTTACTAATATATGTACGCAAATCAGAGCAAGGCAAAATGACAATAGCAATCAACCCAACAGACGAAGAGCAAGAGTTTAACGATAAGAAAATAGGAGCATGGAATTACGACATCTTTATAAAACAGTACGTCTAATCCGCCAAAACACTATTTTTTATTTTTCAAAGAAGATCTAAGAGAGCGGAAATATTCTTTGTCTTCCTCAGAAACTCTATGGCTATCTATTAGTTTTTGAATTGCCATACGTTTTATGGTGGGACATATTTTATCGTCGTTCATCAAATCAAGCACAGCCTCATTTTTTTCTAAGTACAGAACTTGTATGGTCCAGGCAATAGCCATTTGCAAAATATAGTCTTCCGAAGTGCCGAACTGTTTAATTTTGTTCACAACGTAGCCAGAATATTCAAAAGTTAAATACTTTATCATAAAGACAAACGCAAGGCGTCGTTTTAGTGGATTTTCTTGTGATAAGAAAAAATTGCAGAATTCAATACAGGATTGAGGTTCTTTTATAAAGTAGGGAAATTCTGCGGTATCAGGAATAGCCCAAGAATCGGCATAGTCTAGTAGGAAGTCTATAAGATCAGTGAAGCGTTCCAGGTATGAGCGTTCGGCGATAAATAGAAATATGACTTGTTCGTCCATGGATGATAGGTCAAGAGAGCCTAGAATGTCGTCCTCATGAAACTTTTTTAATAGTTCTGCCGATAGATGCCGAATCTCTGGAATAGAAATCCCAGCACAGCGTAAATTAGTTTTCAAAACCCTCTTCTGAAAGGGAATACGGCTGGGCTTGGCGAAATGCTTAATGAAAGAATTAATATAATCTCTTATGTTATCTTTAGTGTCCATAGGTAAATTGTAGCACAAAAATTGCGGAGTAAGGGGAAACGAAAAAACAAACATTTGACAAACCGTCAGAAAAAAAGTAAGATGAAAAAACTGACATGCCTGTTTAGCTCAGTCGGTAGAGCATGCGGCTGTTAACCGCAGTGTCGTAGGTTCGAGTCCTACAACAGGCGCCATGTTAGTAGAGAGTCTTAAGGAAACTTAGGGCTCTTTTAATTAAAGAATTCCCAATTTCAGACACTATATACCCAAAATGTCAGCCAATTCTC
>CAUSLO010000017.1:0-22024 GCA_963532875.1 uncultured Clostridia bacterium
ATATTAACACAATTAAAAAACCATTTCAACAAAAAAATACCTTGCAAGTGCCGAGACGTAGCATACACTCCTAATAGCACTGTTTTGTTTTCGTAAATGTAGTATAGTAGTTCTATGAAAGCGATAACAGAACAGTTTAAAATTGAAGGGGATTACGTTTCTCAAAAGGAATTAAAATCGGGACACATAAACAAAACGTGGCAAGTTGTAACCACAAAAAGTAGTTACATTTTACAAGATCTAAATACGTCGATATTCAAAGATCCAATTGCTCTAACAAACAACATGATAGCAATTGTTGAACACCTTAAAAATAAAGGCGAGAGAATGGCTACAGTGATTATGACTAAAGACAACAAGCCTTTGTATGTAAAAGATGGCAGAACATATAGAATGTTTGAATATATCGACAAGACTATAACTTACGACGTTACACCAAATGAACTGACATTTTCAGTCTCTGGTGAAGTCATGGGTAGATTTCAAAAAGCACTAGTGGATTTTGATATTTCAAAGTTAAAAGAAACAATTAAGGATTTTCACAATACACCAAAGAGATTTAAAGATTTCACTTCAGCACTAGAAGCAGATGTGAATAATAGACGTCAGAATTGCGAAGAAGAAGTGCAGTATATCTTAAGCCAAGAAAATAACATTTCAAAAATTCAAAGTAGATTGATGAGCAAAGAGATTCCTTTGCGTGTCGTACATAATGATCCTAAACTATCGAATATGCTTTTCTATGAAGACGGTAAAGATGGAGTTATAATTGATTTAGATACAGTTATGCCAGGCTCGTATTTGTTTGATTTCGGCGAAGCAATTCGTTTTGGCACAGCAACGGCAAAAGAAGACGAAACAGACTTATCAAAAGTAGATTTCAATAAAAATTTATTCATTGTATATGCAAAAGCATATTTAGCACAAATGCACAAACACTTAAATGAGAATGAAATCGCTCTTTTAACATATAGTGCATATTTAATGACATTTGAGAATGCTATGAGATTTTTAACAGACTACCTACAAGGTGATGTATATTTCCACACAGCGAGACCAGAACACAACTTAGACAGAGCAAGAACTCAAATAAAGATGGCAAAGAAAATTTCAGCACTAGAAAGCAAGTTGCAAGCGGAAGTATCTGCAATTATATCTAAACTAGAAAAGTAAATATGGATATGATAGATTTCAAACAAATTACACAATACCGTGAAAATAACTGCTTAGAAGTTAAAGAGGCACAAGGTGGTCTTCCAGAAAGTATATGGAGGACATATTCTGCTTTTGCTAATACTCAAGGTGCCATAATTGTACTTGGAGTAAAAGAACTAGACGACAAATCATTAGAGATCATTGGCGTTAAGAATCCAGAGAAACAGATTAAGGAGTTTTGAGATATTGTCAATAATCAAAAGAAAGTAAGTGTAAATATTTTACGTGAAAAGAATGTGTTCATAGAAGAGGTTAATGGCGAAAGAATAATCGTGATTTCAGTTCCACGTGCAAATCGTCAAGATAAACCAGTTCATTTAACTGAAGATTTTTTCAAAGGGACATTTAGAAGGAATGGAGAAGGAGACTATCATTGCACAAAATCAGAAGTTAAAAATATGTTGAGAGATCAGTCAGAGATTTCTCAAGACAAGAAAGTACTTGACGAGTTTTCATTTGATTCGTTCAATAAAGAAACAATTTTAAGTTATAGAAACTATTTTAGATCTTCAAGAGGAAACCACCCTTGGATTAAAATAACCGACGAAGAGTTTTTAGAAAAGATAGGGGCTCTTGGAAGGAGCGAAGAAAATAATAAACTTCACCCAACAGCAGCAGGGTTGTTAATGTTTGGAGACGAGTACCAGATCGTTAAGGAATTCCCATATTATTTTTTGAACTACCAAGAAAAACTAACTCATCACATAGAATGGACAGATAGAATATATTCAAGTTCCGGAGACTGGAGTGGAAATGTATTTGATTTTTATTTGAAAGTTACGCCAATGCTTTTCAAATATATAAAAATTCCTTTTAAGTTAGAAGGAATACATAGAGTTGATGATACGCCAGCACATAAGGCAGTTAGAGAAGGGTTTGTCAACGCTTTGATTCATAGCGATTATTATGAGAGACGAGGTTTGGTTGTTGAACAGTTTGCAAATGAAATAAAAATTTCAAACCCTGGGGCATTTCGTATCAATATATCTGAAGCACTAAATGGTGGCTTGTCAGATGCGAGGAACGCAACGATAATGAAGATGTTTGCGTTGCTATCAATTGGAGAACATGCAGGTAGTGGATTATATCGAATATATTCAACATGGGAAGATAACGGTGAAGAGAAACCAATTTTACAAGAAAGATTTAATCACGACAGAACAGTCCTAATTTTAAAGTTTAATGAAAATAGACTAGTTACTTCAGGGGAAAAACTGAAAAATTTGTATGTAAAACCACAAAACGTGGTTGTAAATGATAAAAAGTTGCATGCAAATGAAGAAGAGTTGTATGCAAAACCAGAGAATGTAGGTGTAAATGATAAAAGTTTGCATGTAAAATCAAAAATATGGGTGTAAATGATACAATTTTGCATGCAAAATTACAAAATGTGGGTATAAAAGAAGAAAATTTGCATGTAAAATCTTTATCACAAATCATTCTTAATATAATTAAAAAAAATCCTGAAACGACATACCAAACTTTAATTCAAGAGTTAAATGTCTCCAGAGAAACAATTAGGAAAACAATTAAGGAATTAAAAAACAATGGGGTTATTAAGAGAATTGGATCAGACAAGAACGGACATTGGGAGATAATTACTCCAACTAATGAGTAAGTCATGGTGTTTGATAACTAATCTTTGAAACAAATATAAAATGTATCAATTAAACGGATTAGAATGCATGTTTGCTAATTATTCTTAAACTAAAGGCGTTTTACGATTTCAGTTTTCCAATTTTTTTATTAGTTCATCTGAGTTGAAAATAACGAACGACTTGTTTTATTTAGTCATGAATTATACAATAAAATTAGTATAAGACTAAATAGGATAATTAGTGAGGTTTCATAATGAAATATGGTAAAAGCGAGAACTGTGAATTCAAAAGAGCACTAACTGACGAAGTAAAACTTGAGATTATTGCTTTTTTAAATTCATGTGGTGGAACAATCTATATTGGCGTTCAAGATGATGGAATAATTTATGAACCATTTTTATCTGAATCAAAAGATTCGATGGATGCGAAACTGACTTCTTGGATGCAAAATGCAATCTATCCTTCACCATACAATTTTGTTAAGTATCATTTTAATGACGAAGGGATTTTGGTAGTTGAAGTAAATGAAGGAGATAAGAAACCGTATTTCTTAAAAGAAAAAGGACCGATATCAAGTGGGGTATATAAGCGTGTTGGCTCAGCAAAAAGACCAGCAACAGAAGAACAGATAGTTCACATGATTATGGAAACAAACCATTATGATTTTGAAAGTGAGATTTCCGAGAATCAAGACCTAACTTTTAAACACTTCGAGAGAATATGTGGTGAAAAAGGTATTGAAGCGACAAATGAACACAAACTAAATTTTGGGATTATCAATAACGAAGATAAGTACACAAATATAGGGTTGCTAATGTCGGATCAATCTGAGATTGTCGTGAAAGTTGCAGAGTATGATAAAAAATTAAATTTTAAGATCAAAAAAGTATTCTCAGGATGTTTACTTAAAATAATAGATAACGTAGAAGACCAGGTTGAGAGGCTAAATGATATTTCAGTGGTAATAGATGGTTCATCATTCCAAAGAATTGAAACACAGTCTTATCTAAGTTCTGCCCTTAGGGAAATTGTGTTGAATGCTTTTTGTCATGCCAATTACTTTTTAAGGTCAAATATAAAAATAGAGTTTTTCCCAGATAAAGCAAGAATTATAAGTCCAGGCGGGTTATTTCATTCAAGCCTAGAAGATGTAATGCAAGGTACACAAACATATCGTAATCCAAAGTTAGTTTATATATTAGAAAAAATGGGTCTAATAAAGGAACCTAGGTTAGGAATTAAGAAAGCAGTAGAGGCATATAAAGATATAGGCTATATGCCAAAATTTGATGTTGGCGAGTATTTTTTTACCGTGGAACTGCCGAATATAAATGCGTGTAAATATCATGACCAAATAAATGACCAGATAAAAGACCAAATATATGACCAAATAAACGATACAGGTTTAGAAATTTTGAAACTCGTTAAAGCAAATCCAGGAATAAAGGTTCCAGAGATGGGTATAAGACTAGGAGGGATAGTCCCAGGTATTAATGCGGACAAGATACGTAATGCGATTAAGCGTGAACTCAAAGGATATATTCAACTTGTCGGTTCTCGCAAGACTGGAGGATATCATCTCATCAAAGCAACAGAAGAGCATTAATAACTTGAAAAACTGTCGATGTGATGTTTGAATTATTAAAAAATCCTTGATTTTAGGTAAGTGCAATGCAAAAATTATTTATGAGGTTAAACGTGGAAGAAAATGGAACAAAGAGAGTTGGGTTATTTATAGACTGCGAGAACATACCTTGCAAATATTTGAATGATATTTTAAATATTGCCAGTGATTATGGGGAACTGTTTATAAGAAATGCATATGGCAATTGGATTACAAAAAAAGGCGATGATGAATTAGAAATTAAAATGCAAGAGTGGAAAAAGCAGTGCGATGAATATGGGATAATTACGCAATCACCAATATACACAAGTAGAAAGAATTCTTCAGATATAAAAATGGCAATTGATATCATAAAAATCGCATATGCACATAATGTATTAGATGTTATTGTCATAGTTAGTTCAGATAGCGATTTTTCGTCTGTTGCTAATGAAGTGAGATTGAGTGGTACACGAGTAGTTGGAATAGGCATTAAACAAATGACTAATCCTCATTATGTAAAATATTTTAATAATTTCTATTATTTAGGAAGTAAGCAAGAAAGCAACGAAGAAGGCGAAAGCATTCCAACTGAACAAGAGATACCTAAAAAAGAAAAGAGCACTAAGGAAAAAGTAAAGAATGTCAAAGAACAAAAAAATAATAAAACATCAAACGCAAAGAATGAACAATTAAGAAAAATAGTTGATAGTTTAATAAATGACAGTGCTACTAAAGAAGCGTATCAATCGCTAATCGTTGGCAAGATGAAAAAAATATATAACGACTTTACAAGGAAGAATGTCGGCGAAACGAGTTATGAAAATATTATTCGTAAAATGTTACCTGAAACATATGAGTCAAAAATGTTAGATGACAATACTACGATTGTATGGTTTAAGAAAAAAAAGATAAATAAGTAAAGATACAAACTTAAATCAAGTTGAATTAACTTCAAAGCAAGTAATAAATATTAGGAGTACGAAAATTATCTATGAAGCCTAAGTTAGATATTGAAATGTTAGTAATTGAAGCAAAAGACTTTTGCGAAAAGCAATCTAAATTAAATCACAAATTATTGACTGGAGTTACAGATGGGAAAGCAGTAGGCACATATATTGAACATTTGTTTCAAGAAGAATTGAGCAAGAAGTATGAGTTCGAGGTAGGCAATAGTGCAAAAGGAATTGATTTTCCAGGGAAGAATATAAATACAGATATTAAAGTTACATCAATAGAACAGCCTCAAAGTTCGTGCCCATTCAGAAGTTCAAGACAAAAGATTTTTGGATTGGGGTACAATTTATTGGTTTTCGTTTATGACAAAATTGATGCGAAAGACAGTTGCACTTTAAACTTTTTATCTTGCACATTCATAGATAAACATAAAACATCAGATTACACAATTACTAAACGTTTGATTGAAATGAAAAAAGATGGAGCAAATACAGAGGACATTGTTGGGTATTTAAATGACAAAAGTATTCCAGGGGATGAAATTCAATACCTTGACTTGGCAAGAGAGATACTATCATCTGAGATTGAACAAGGATACTTAACAATTTCAAATGCTCTGCAATGGCGTCTTAACTATGGGAGAGTCATACAATTAGACAATACGATTGAAGGGATTACTAACTATGCATGGCAGTATTAAAAAAGAATTAGGAGATTATCAAACACCGATTGAATTCGCAGAGGTAATCACTGACTTTGTTAAAAACAATATTCCATTTGTTCCAAATATAATTCTAGAGCCAACATGTGGAGTTGGAAATTTTCTAGAAAGAGTAAGTAAAGAATTTAACGATGCCGAACTCATAGGTATTGATATCAATGGTGAGTATTTAGAATTTGCTAAAGAAAGACTAAATAAATTTAGTAAATTAAAATACAAACTAGTAAATAAAAATATATTTGATTATGACTACAGAGATATATCACTTCAAGACAAAGTACTAATAATTGGCAACCCACCATGGGCAACTAACTCTGAATTGTCAAGTGGCGAAATGAACAATCTACCAACCAAAATAAACATAAAAAACCTTAGAGGGGTAGATGCTATAACTGGATTATCCAATTTTGACATATCAGAACATATAATTTTGGACGCAATTAAAAAGGTGAAAGTAGAGAGATTTTGTTTGGCTTTGTTGTGTAAAACAAATATTGCAACCAACGTAATAAAAGAATTAAGAAGACAAAATATTCACATTGCTAAAGCAACAATTTTAAAATTTGATGCCAAAGAAGTTTTTGACGTTTCAGTTGATGCTTGTTTGTTATATATCGAAAAAGAGGAAAACAATGTTGCTAACGCTGATAGATTTCAAGTATATGAATTGAGTCAAAATCAGATTAAATACGAAACAGAGATGGGATTTATAAATAACAAATTCGTAGTTGATTGTAATGGATACAATGCAGACATTGATGGCAACTCACCATTTGAATGGAGGTCTGGTGTAAAGCATGACGCAATCAAAATTATGGAACTAAAAAGGAATGATATCGGAAGATATGTTAATGGATTCAATTGTGTCGTAGATATTGAAGATACTTTATTATATCCTTTGCTGAAGAGTAGTGATTTAAAAAAGTATAAGGGAGAAAGTGATATCAGAAGATGCGTAATTATTACACAGAGAAAGCCAAGCGAAGAAACGGAACATATCAAAATTGGAAATCCAAAACTATGGAATTATTTAAAAAAACACGAAACCATACTAATAGCACGAAAAAGTAGCATATATAGAAACGCTCCAAAATTTTCAATATTTGGGATAGGGGAGTATGCCTTTAGCAAGTATAAGGTTGCTATTTCGGGGTTTTATAAAGAACCAAACTTTGTAATGCTAAAATCAGAGAAACCTATAATGCTTGATAACACCTGCTACTATTTAAGTTTCAATGATGAAAAAACAGCAATGATAACAACAATCATACTCAATAGCGATGTGGTAAAAAAATTCATGTCATCCATAAGCAATATAAATTCAAAGAGACCATATACAAAAGTAATACTGTCTAGAATTGATATAGCAAAACTTTCAAAGAAATTTGATTTTGAATATATATCTGAGATGGAAAAACAGATATTTAAAACAAGTCATATAACATCAGATGATTACAACATCTATCGAAACAATTTCTAAAAAATGAGTTAAATTTGTAATTTTTACATAACACATAATAGTATTTAATTATGCCATAATAGTCCTTTCAAGTATTATTTATGAAGAACTTATGGACATTAATCAATTAAATTCAACGTGGGCGAAAGGCACAGTCCTATATTCAAAAGTAGCCATAGAGTTGGGTGTTGGATATCCAGAGATGATGGTGTTGTACGCTTTGGAAATGTTGGGAATTCTATAATTAATATTCTATTTAGCAAAACATAATAAATTTATTTGATGAGTCTCCCATTACAAATAATGTAACAGTAGCCATTAAACGAATAATCCCATGGACAAAATAAGATGTTATTTAAGCAGAACTATGTATATAGACAATACATGAAGGATAGTGTGGTAACGTTGATAATATTTGTTGAATTATTGTGACCAAAGTTAAAGATTTTAGAGTGGCGGAAGCGAAGGGATTCGAACCCCTGTGGGATTGCTCCCAAACGGTTTTCAAGACCGCCTCGTTATGACCACTTCGATACGCTTCCATGCAAAAGAATACAAAAATAGGGCAAACAAGTCAACTAAAAACAAGAATATCAGAGGTAAATGAATAGAATTTTATAAATTAAACGGATTAGAATTACGTTTTGCTTAGTTCTTTGCTCCTTTTTCTGCACTTGTCAATGCCATCCATGAGAATCTTGTCCATTTTTTTCTTTCTAAAGTGTGAAATTGCCTCTATAGTTGTTCCGCCTTTAGAGCATACTGAATCAACTAGAGTATCTAAGGCCTTATTTGAGTTCTCATACATAGCAATTGCACCTCTCATATTGCCAATAACTATGTCCTTAGCATTTTCAAAGCCATACTTTTCGCATGTATCTTGATATATTTTCATAAATTCAAAGATATATGCTGGTGCAGAACCAGAGATGGCTGTAAATTCGTCAAATTTATCTTCCTCAATGTTAATTGTTTTACCAAATGAATTTAATATCGCAAATACTGTTGGATTTATTCCAGTCTTTGAATGTACAGCGATAACCCCTAACTTTTCTGATATTGGAAGATTAGGCATTATACGTACGACTTTTGCATTTATAAATTTACTTTGAATTTTTGAGATTTCAACCCCAGCCAGCATGGAAATTACGGTTATATCACTAGATAGAGTGAAGTTAGGAATCTCAGCAAGATTTTGTGGCTTAATAGCAACAAAGATAATTTCGGATTTCAATACTTCTTCAATTGAGTTTGAGACCATGTATCCTTTATCTTTAGCAATTTCAAAGCGAGTTGGATTTACATCATATACAGATATCTCATATTTAGTTTTATTATCAATACCATTTGTCATATACTCAGCCATTTTTCCGTAGCCGATAAATCCGATTCTGATCATTTTGCCTCCTTGACTTTTTTCAACCCATTTTGTACTATTTCCTAGTTATAGGGGAGTGGCTCAACGGTAGAGCAACGGTCTCCAAAACCGTTGGTTGCGTGTTCGAATCGCGTCTCCCCTGCCAACATTTATCAGTATAATTGTACAATATACTTTTTCAAAAATATACTTTGGGGTGGGAAAATGAAAAAGGATTTAACGGAGCAACAATTAAAGAATCGTCGTTTATTTAATTTAATTTTTTATCCAATATTAGGCGTTCTTGTTTTCATACTTGTACTTAATTTTTTGATTTTGCCAAGTACCGGGAAAAATGCAAGAAATTTAAAAAAATACAATGCTACAAAGAATATTGCTGAAAACAGATACATTCATAACGTAAATAGCAAAGAAAATAAAGTAACGTATGCAGCACATAGAGCAGGTGCAAATGTAAAACCAGAAGAGACTTGGTCAGCATTTAAGGATTGCCTTGAGAAGTATAAAGACGCAGTTGATATTCTCGAGTTTGACCTACACCTAACCAAGGACAACAGATTAGTATTAATGCATGATCACACTTTAGATAGGACATCAAATTCAAAACATCATTTCGGAAAGGAAAAAGTAAAAGTTAAAGATAAAACATTAGCAGAATTGAAACAATTAAATATGGGTGAGAACTTCAAAGATAAAGATGGCAAGATGCCATATAGAGGATTAAGAGGAGATAAAATTCCAGAAGACATTAAAATCCTAGAACTTGAAGAGGCATTAGATAAAATTTCTGAATATGATCCATACAAAAAAATCAACTATGTAATTGAAATAAAAGATGGTGGGAAACGTGGGAAGAAGTCAATGGACATCCTATACGCAACAATGGTTAAGAAGGGAATTCTTAATAGGACAATTGTTGGAACGTTTAAAGCGGACATCACAAAATATATTGATAAGAACTACGTTTCAAAGGGAGTAGTTAGATCAGCATCAATTTCAGAAGTACTAGATTTCTATTACGCATTCCTATACAACGTAAAACCAAATGCAAAGTTTAAAGTTCTTCAAATTCCTAAAGGTGGTAAGAATCTATTCAACTTAAGTTCTAAGGCATTTATTGACTATGCACATGCAAATAGCATAGCGGTACAGTATTGGACAATTAACAAAACACAAGATGGAGTAAGGCTTGTATCTAATGGTGCAGATACCATAATGTCAGACGACCCACAGTTGATTAAAGACGCAGTTGGAAGATAAATAGTCTTAGAGATAAATCATATTTGCATGTGTGGCTATTTACCTTTATTATTAACACATGGAAAAAATTTCACTAGTTTTAGAAGGCGGCGGAGCAAAGGGGGCATACCATTGCGGTGTAATTAGGGCACTTGATGAAATAGGTGTAGAGTTTAACGCTGTCGCTGGAGCATCAATAGGGGCAATAAATGCTGGGATGTATGTTCAAGGCAGAATGAAACAACTAGATGATTTTTGGGAAAATTTTGAGTTTGGGCAATTCAGTCCAGTTAAGCCAGAAACACTTGAGGCAATCAGCAAAAGGAAGTTTTCTTTAAAATTGGTTAAAGAAGCAAGTAAAGATTTTTTTGGAATTTTTAAAAAAATCAAAAAAAAAGCAACCTCAGGATTTGAGTATTTAGCCACTTTATTTTCAGAAGAAAAAATTAGAGAAAGTGAAATTGATTTAGGGCTAACTGTATTCAACATGAGCCAACGAAAGGGATTTGAATATATTAAAAAAGATATCCCAGAAGGTAAGTTAGTTGACTATATCATAGCATCCGCAACATATCCATTGTTTTCACCATATGTGATAGATGGAGAGAAATTCTATGATGGTGGAATATATGACAATATGCCAGTAAACCTATTAGCAAAAAATGGATATAAAAAAATATTAGCGGTACGAACAAATCTACTTCAAAAGAGACCACGTAAAAAGATAAACGAAGAAGGTATTGACCTATTCTACATCGCTCCAGAAGAAAAGTTAGGCACAGCAATGGGTTATACAGATGACAAGAAAGATAGGCTAATTGAAGTTGGATATAGTCAAACTAAGAAGTTACTTAACGAAGGGAACTTAATGAAATTTTTAGAGGCTTAATGGAAAAGATATTAATACTAGATACAAACAGTTTACTTAACCGTGCATACTATGCCATCCGTGGTTTAGTTAATACATCTGGTTTGCCAACAGGGGCAATATTTGGAACTCTAAAATTAATTTTAGACATAAGAGAACAAGTACAACCAACTAAAATATTTGCAGCGTTTGACGTAAAAAAGAAGAACTTTAGGCATGATATATTCCCAGAGTATAAGGGACATAGAAAGCCAATGGATGAGGATTTGGTTAAGCAGTTGCAACCCCTCAAAGAATTAATCACGCTGATGAATATAAAAATTGTTGAAAAAGAAGGCTACGAGGCTGATGACGTAATAGGCACATTAACAGACAAACTTGATGGAGAAAAGATTGTTTTAAGTGGTGATAAAGATTTATTGCAACTAATCAAAAACGACACAACGGTATACCTCACAAAAGTTGGAGTTTCTCAACTTGAAGTGAATGATATTAAAGAACTAAACAATAAAGGATTCAGAACTGTAGAGGAATTCATCGACTACAAAGCACTAAGAGGAGATACATCAGATAACATTCCAGGAGTAGCAGGAATTGGAGAATTAACGGCAAAGAAATTAATCGCAGAATATTCTAGTGTTGAAAACATATATGCGAATTTAGATACATTAAATGCATCAAATAAGGTTATAGAAAGTTTAAAGACGAATAAAGATATTTGCATGATGTCCAAAGTGTTGGCGACAATCAATAAGAATGTACCAATACAGATTTCAGAAGGAGATGGAACATACAACTTTGAAAATAACGAATTCAAAGAAAAACTAAAAGAATTAGAATTAACAACCATACTACACCGTATATCAAAAAAAGAAGAGATTGAATATAAGTCCACAAACATATATAGCCTAGAGGGACTTGAAAAAGCATTCAATACAAATTCAAACAAAGTGGCAATTTCCATTTCAAAAGACATTACCTTTGCATTTGATACAACGACCCTATATAACGTCATACTCAAGGAAGCACTCTTAGACGAAGGAATATATTTTTCAGACGCTATAGAAACAATATTCAAACTAGCAAATAACAAGAGAGCAATAGTCTTTGATAGCAAGAAAATATTTAGAGAGCATGACGTAACCCTAGACGACTACTTTGATTTAAAGATTGGAACTCACTTAGCACAATACAGCAAAGAGATAGGGGAATCAGCAGAAACGTTAAGCAAGGTATTTGGGTTCAAGGATAATGCAGTCTGTATGTTGCATGCATACGATAATGTAATAGATACACTAAATAAAACTAACCAAATGCAAATATATTCAGAGATCGAATTTCCACTTTCAAAGGTTCTGCTAGAAATGGAACGTAACGGAATTTCAGTATCAACTGCAAAACTTCAAGAACTAGAAATAAAATATACTAAGATAATAAACGACCTAACTGAAAAAATATACAAATCAACAAATTCAAACTTTAATATCAGTTCACCAAAACAAATGGCAGAAGTCTTATTTGAAAAACTTAAGTTGCCAGCAACCAAGAAAAACAAGAACGGATATTCAGTTGATGAAGAAGTATTGCAATCACTTGTGGGAAAACATCCTTGTATTGAAGATATATTGCAATATAGGAAATATTCAAAACTATTATCAACCTACGTAAAGGGAATTTTAAGTGTTGTTGAGGAAAACAAAGTTCATACAGTATTTAATCAGTGCATAACGGCAACAGGAAGACTTTCTTCAACAAATCCTAATATGCAAAATATTCCAATGAGAAGTGAAGAATCAAAGGATATCAAATCGGCATTTGTTGCTGGTGAAGGATGCAAACTAATATCAGCCGACTACAGCCAAATAGAGTTGCGTGTCCTAGCACATTTATCACAAGACAATACAATGCTTGAAGCCTTTAATTCTGGCAAAGATATTCATACCGCCACAGCATCTAAGATTTTTAACATACCAATTGAAGAAGTTTCGGAGATGCAACGTAAGAAAGCAAAGGCAGTTAATTTTGGAATAATATACGGAATAAGTGGCTTCGGGTTATCAGAGAGTGTAAATATAACTAAGAAAGAAGCGGATGAATTTATAGAGAAATATTTTGAAAAATATTCACGTGTAAAAGAATATTTGAACGAAATAGTGGCTGATGCGAGAGAAAAGGGGTATATCCACACGTTATTTGGGCGTAGAAGAAGAAGTACAGACCTTAAATCTAGCAACTGGGTAGTTCGTAACCAAGCCGAAAGAATAGCAATGAATACCCCAATACAAGGTACAGCAGCAGAGATTATGAAACTCGCAATGTTGAAGGTGGATGAAAAACTTCAAGGCATGAAATCAAAGTTAATTTTGCAAATTCATGACGAAATTATCGTAGAGGCAACAAATGATGAATATGACAAGGTTTGTGAGATAATAAAGAATTCAATGGAAAATGTCATCAAGTTATCAGTGCCATTGGACGTCTCAATGTCTAGTGGTTCAAATTGGGGAGAGATATGAAGATAGGAGTAATAGGCGGAATCGGATCGGGTAAAAGCACTGCTCTTAAAATCTTCAACAAACACAAATACACAACATACGAAGCCGACGAAATAAATAGAACAACCATACAGAGATCCGACGTTCAAGATAAACTGAAACGAGAATTTCCAGAAGCATTTATTGATGGAGTCTTAAACAAACTCAAACTAAGAGACTGCATATTCAATTCCAAAGAAGCACACAATAAAGCAACAGACATCATTACACAAGAAACTAAAAATGAAATCCTAAAGATACTCAAAGCCAATACAGACGACTTAGTATTAGAAATGCCATTAATAGACCAAACCATATTAGCCCAATTTGATTACATCATCTGTATTGAAGCGTCAGAAGAACATAGATTAAAATTCTTGCAAGCACGAGGCATTGATTCAGACATCGCAAAAAAAATCATGTCATTCCAGCCAACAAGCGACGAATACAAGACAAATGCAAATCAAGTTATATACAATACAGGAGATACCAAGGCACTTGAAAATAAAATAGAAGAATTTATATTAAGCATAATAGGTAACAGATAACTATGGACATAACATTATCAGCATATCTAGACAATTTAAAAGAATACAAAAAAATATTAGAAGAGATTTACAATGTCCAATCTAATATTGATAATCGAAAAGAACTTATTGCCCAACGTGAAAAAGAAAGAAGTGTAGATTTTTGGGCAGAACCAGAGGAAGCACAAAAAGTGATGAAGAGAATAAATGAAATTCAATCAAATGAAGATAAAATAAAAGAATTAACTATAATGGTTGAGGATTTAATTGAACTAATACAAATACTGGAAGATGAAGAACACCACGCAGAAATAGAAAAAGAAATTAAAGCCCTAGGGAAAGAAATAGAGCAACTAACTACAAGAACACTACTAAGTCAAAAATATGACGGATGTAACGCAATACTCACGTTGCATGCAGGAGCAGGCGGAACAGAGGCTCAAGATTGGTGTGAGATGTTGTATAGGATGTATAAGAGATTTGCTGAGCGTCATGCATGGAAGGTTACAGAACTTGATTATCTCGCAGGGGATGGAGCAGGAATCAAATCCGTTTCATTTAAAGTATCGGGGCAGTATGTATATGGATATTTAAAATGTGAAAAAGGAGTACATCGTTTAGTACGTATATCACCGTTTGATAGCGGAAAGAGAAGACATACATCATTTGCCTCCCTAGAGGTTATGCCAGAACTAGAAGATGACTCAGAAATATCAATTAGACCAGAAGATTTAAAAGTAGATACATTCCGTTCATCGGGTGCAGGTGGACAACATGTAAACAAGACAGAGTCAGCAGTTAGGATAACTCATATACCAACTGGAATAGTTGTTGCATGTCAAAACGAAAGAAGTCAGATACAAAATAGAGAAACAGCAATGACAATGTTGAGAAGTAAACTGTTAGAATTGAAAGTTCGTCAGAAAGAAGAAGAAAATGCAAAGATATCGGGGGAACTAAAAAAGATTGAATGGGGAAGCCAAATACGTAGTTATGTTTTCTGTCCTTACACAATGGTTAAGGATCATCGCACAAATTGGGAGAATAGCGACGTTCAAGCCGTTATGGATGGAGATTTAGACGAATATATAACTGCATACTTAAAGGCACTGAAGGCATAGATGGATACATATATTTTAGGAATTGAAAGTAGTTGTGATGAAACGGCTTGTAGCATAGTTAAAAACGGCAGAACTGTGCTAAGCAATATAATTTCCTCACAAATAGATATCCATGCTAAATTTGGTGGTGTAGTACCTGAAATAGCCTCACGGAATCATACCCTAGCCATAGAGCATGTTGTATCACTAGCCTTAAAAGAAGCCAACATAACAATGGAAGAAATTTCTGCAATAGGGGTAACATATGGGGCAGGTCTCTTAGGGGCATTGCTTGTCGGGGTTTCATTTGCAAAAGGATTAGCATATAGATACAAAAAACCTTTATATGCAGTATCTCATATACATGGGCATATAGCGGCAAACTATATAGATAGCGGATTAGAACCACCATATTTATGTCTACTAGTTAGTGGTGGACATACGGCAATAATTGAGGTTGCAGATTATTCAAAGCATATCCTATTCTGTCAAAGCAGAGATGATGCAATAGGGGAAGCATATGATAAAGTTGGGCGTGTACTAGGTCTAAAATATCCAGGAGGACCTGAAATACAAAGAGTTGCAAGTAGTGTCAAAGGAACAATTAAATTACCTAAAGTAAAAATTGACAAACAGAATCCATTCTTTTCATATAGTGGTCTAAAGACACACATAATGAATCTTGTTAACAAATATAATCTGAAGTCAAAACAACTTCCAATATCCGACATAGCGGCGTCATTCCAAGAAAGTGCAAATACACAACTCAAAGACATGTTAGACTTTGCAATTGAAAAAACAGGATATAGAAAGGTAGCCATTGCAGGTGGAGTTAGTGCCAATTTAAATCTTAGAGCAAAGATGGATACATATAAAGATCGAGGAATTGAAGTCTTTTATCCAAAACTTATATATTGCACAGACAACGCAAGCATGATTGCTAGTGCTACATATTTCTATATACAAAACGGAATAAAGCCATCAAACCTAGAATTAGATGCATCTGCAAATGTGCCACTAGACTTTATACACACAAAATAAAGGAGAAACAATTATGTGTAGAACAAGAAAAATAACAAATCAATTCACAAAACCAGAGAGTAACAAATACGGAGTAAAGATTGTTAAGTCAATGAACAGATATCATCAACCACTACACGAATTTGCAAGACAATACCTAAATATTCCCTCATACAAGTCAATTCTTGATATTGGTTGCGGTGGAGGCAAAAACATATTTGATATGGCTCAACAAAACAAAGAAGCAACCCTATACGGTATTGATCACTCAGAAGAATCTATTCGCCAAGCAACAGAACTCAATGCTATAGCACTGAAAGATGGACGAATTCATCTTGAACAAACAAATATTTTTAATGCAACCATCATACCTACTCAAATAGATTTAGTTACAGCATTTGAAACAATATACTTCTGGGATGACATAGTTAAGAACTTCAAAAAAATCCACGACATACTTTCACCTCAAGGAGTTTTCTGCATCGCTCAAGAATGCGGAAGTTTAAAGTATGCGAAGAAGTTAGAATGTAAAGTTAAAAACCTCAAAATATATACGCCAGCAGATGTAGAAGAAAAATTAAAAGAAGCAGGCTTTGCAAAAATAGAAATAAACTTGCAAGGCAATAAAATGGAAGGCTTTACAGTTAGAGCATACAAATAACTAAATAAGCGACTTTACAACCTAAACTAAACATACAGCCTCAGAATTCCCACTTTCAAAACTTTAAAAATTTTCAACTTTTGAAAGTGTATGCTAAAATAACCTTAAGCAAAATTTTCAACAAAGATGTGAGGGGATTATGCGTTATATTGAACGAACACAATATTTAGATAGGTTAAAGCGGTTACGTGGCACACCAGATATAAAGATAATCACAGGAGTGAGACGTTCGGGTAAGTCTGAGTTACTTAAGTCATACTTAGAGTATTTAAAAAATGACAGTAAGGACGTGAATATCATTTATATTGACTTTAGCGACTACAATTACAATAATTTGAAAACCTGTGATGTATTACACAACTACGTTGAAAATAGATATATACAAGGTGCAGAAAACATTTTAATTATAGATGAAGTTCAATTGTGTAAAGACTTTGAGATAGTGATCAATAGTTTTCATAATAGTAAAAAATATGACATTTACATCACTGGTTCAAATGCATTTCTCTTGAGTTCAGTCCTAGCAACTTTATTTACAGGACGATTTATACAAATTCAAATTTTCCCATTCAGTTTTGCTGAATACTGTGAGTACTTTGATATTAAGGATAACTATACGAGTCATCTTAAAGACTACGTAAGGTACGGCGGTTTATCGGGTTCATATGTATACGAAGAACAACAAGATAGAAGAGGGTACATATTGGATTTATATACGACTTTAATAAAGAGAGATTTAATTGATAAATATAACATTACGCAAGTAGAACTATTAGATACATTAGTTCAATTTTTGATGGATAACATATCAAACTTAACAAGCGTGAACAATATCAAAAATGCAACTACAAACCTAACTGCAGAAACAAATCATGTAACTATAGGGAATTACATCAAGTATCTATGTAACGCATTTATTTTTTACAAAGTAAAGAGATATGATCTCAAAGGAAAGAAATATTTATCGACAAATGAGAAATATTATTTAGTAGATACATCACTTAGATACTCTTTGCTTGGTGAAAGAAATATGGACTATGGAAGAGCATATGAAAACATCGTTGCAATTGAGTTATTAAGAAGAGGGTATGATACTTATGTCGGCAAACTATATCAAAAGGAAATAGATTTTATAGCCATGAAGGGAACTGAAAAATACTACATACAAGTGGCAGATTCAATTACAGACAAGAACACTCTCTCAAGAGAATTAGAACCTTTATTTAGTATACGAGACGCCTATCCAAAAATAATATTAGCAAACACAAATAATCCTAGATATGACATAGAGGGAGTTAAAGTGATTGATATATCGGAATGGTCGCTCGGAACATTTTAAACATCAAGATGCCATTCATTTATTACAATTGCGGAAGACATAGATGAATTGTAATCAAGAGGCGTACTTAACATTGCACACATCAAAATGAACAATAACGCCATAACTGGCAAAAGCGTTCAAAGTGATAGCGAAAACAAATTGCGAGTCATGGTGGAAGAAATTATGATAGTATTTACAAGAACTTAATCCAAGAAATCATATAAAATAGAAATATAAAAATTCTATTATATATGTTCTAACATAATTGACAATTTCAGATGGGGGGGGGTAGAATATTTTTAATATTTTGAGGTGATCAAATGAACAAGAGAATTAAGATAACACTTTTTATATTTTTAATACTGACATTATCAGTTTCATTATTCGGTTGCTCTAATGCGAAAAAGAAAGATGAGGAGATAGAAAAGTTATTCAATATAGGAAGAATTACACATGGTTATACAATAGAAGGATATAAAGGAACATCAAAGGAGGTAACCATCCCTAGCGAATATAAAGGCTATAAAATCAAAAGAATAGCAAGAGGAGCATTTGCAGAGAAAGAATTTATAGAAAAAGTTAATATCCCAAGTTCAATAGAAGAAATAAACTCAGATGCATTTGCTAAATGTATAAATTTAAAAGAGGTTACTTTTAGAGAAGGAATTAAGAGAATAGAGGATGGGGCATTCAGTCGTACAGGGCTAGCGAAAATTAGTTTTCCTAAGAGTTTAGAAGAAATAGGGTCTAATGCATTTCATATGTGTAAAGACTTAAAAACAGTAAGCCTAAATGAGGGATTAAAAAGCATAAGTTCAAATGCGTTTAGCAGTTCTGCAATTGAGACAGTAACGATGCCAAGCACTCTAAAAAATATTTCAAGTTCAGCATTTGCAAGATGTACCAACTTAAAATCAGTATCACTAAATAAAGGATTACAGAATATAGGTAGTTGGGCATTCGCAGGGACATCAATATCAGAAATTACAATTTCAAAATCGGTAAAAAATATCGGGGCAAATGCTTTTTCATTTTGCAATAACCTTACAGCAATTAATTGTGAGTTTTCAGAAGCATACACAAAAGAGAATATAGATTCATTTGAGGGTTTATTTGATACTGAGGATAAATATTTATACGAAGACTGGAAACTAAACAAAAGAGTACAGTTCAAAAAGATTGCGTAAATCTCATTGCATGTTTCATTCGCTAGCAGATAAATTAATATGCTAACTGTTCATCTTTCACGCAAAGTGCGGTTACATGACAAGGTCCAGTCGCTGTTGTTTGTTAGTCGACTCCTTCTAATACTTTGTAAATATTTCATAATTTCTTTTTGCGAATACTTTAATACGCTCCCAATGTCAAGGACAATTAAGCACTCATTCTAATTAATTGATTGTTCAACTAAACAACCATCTGGCGATATTAAGGCTAGTATTGATATTGTCAGGTAGCATTGAATTCCGATGTTTGAATAGATCAGATTTAATACTACTTATGGGGTGGTGTTAAATTTGGGATTTGACTGAATTAGGATTGTCGTTTTATTAATTTGATAAGTTGGGGAATATTGTCTAGTGATTTTTGATACCGTCTTTATCTGAGTCTATGCTTGTTACTTTTTAATGCCTACTACATAATTTTATTGTCGCCGACGGGTAATGGATGGTAAAGGCGTAAGACAATTAATGTTGTGCAGAGAGAACAGCAAGGACTAAAAGCCGAGTTAATAAGATCGGTGCTCGGGACTCTCATGAAATTGCATCTAGAAATAGGTGCTTTTTATTTTTTAGGCAGATAACTTTTTGATTCTGTCCAGAATTTGTATAAAGCATGTTTACATTAGCCCCCAAATATTATATAGTGAATGCATGGGACAAGAGAGACAGACGAATCGAGAATATATTAACAGATATATAAAGGATAATTATAGGACTTTTAAGTTTCGAGTTCGCAAGGAAAATCAACATTTGATTGATTGGTTATGCGAAGTTGAAAATAAGACCCAGTATATTACTGGCTTGATTGAGGAAGATATTAAGAGAAAAGTAAAGTATAATTATTTAGATGATAGTGTAAAGATAGATTTTGAGTTACCACTAAATATTAAAAATTTAGTGGATGATGCCGAAAAAGCTGATTTAGAAGATGACTATGGGCTATATATGAATCTTGCTTGTGCGATAGACACGAATGCAAAAAATGCGACAGCTAAGAGAAAACTGACTAACTATCAGTGGGAAACGCTAGTGAGAAGGTTTAGAGTATGATAGAAATGGTAGATTTTACAAATTTAGAATTGAGCTCACGAAATATGCGGTATGGTGGAAGAGCAGGGGCTAAGAGAGGGATAATATATAATGGCGA
This sequence comes from uncultured Clostridia bacterium, assembly GCA_963532875.1. Taxonomy (GTDB): domain Bacteria; phylum Bacillota; class Clostridia; order Christensenellales; family CAG-917; genus CAUTUX01. The sequence goes on from CAUSLO010000017.1 coordinate 20,572, forward strand.
TTTTTGGATGGTGAAGTTCCCTAAGGACACTAAAGAATTGAAATTTGCAATAGATATGTCATATTCATCAGCACCGTTAAGTGAGTATATTGGATCAAAAATATATGAAATAATGGGGTTTGATGTTCAAGAAGTGAAACTTGGAATCTTTTTTGATGGAAAACGAAATAAATTAGTGTGCGGTTGCAAGGATTTTTTGAAAGATGAGAATTACACACTTGTTTCTTACACTATGCTTAGAAACGACAGCAAAGAAGAGGCTTTAGGATTAGGAGAAGAGAGGGAATTTGGCGAATATACGTTAGATGAAATATCACATCAATTAGAAGAAAATACAGTGTTGAGTAAGATTCCAGGTGCTAAGGAAAGATTTTGGAGAGTTGTAGTAATGGATTTATTGATAAATAATAATGATCGCAATGACGACAACTGGGGACTAATCTATTCTGAAAAAGAAGATAAATATACTTTGGCACCTATCTATGACAACGGAGCGTCATTTCATAGTAAAGTTTCAGATAACAAAATTAGTAATTTAATGGCAGATCCACCAAGATTGATGAGCAGTGTACTTAATGGCGTTGCGGGCTATCATGATGACAAAGGCAATAGTATTAGAAACGCAGATATTTTAAATTATGCTAATAGAGATTTAGATGCTGCGATCTTATATGTAGGAGAAAAATTCCAAGAAAGGATTGGTGAAATCAAGAGGTTATTTTCTGAAATACCAGAATACTACAAAGGAATCGAAGTTTTTACAAAACAAAGAAAAGCGTACTATATGGCATCAATGTTAAGTAGATACCAACATATAATACAGCCAGCAATGGAACGAATTAAAGAAAAAGAAGATGATTTTTGTCTTGAATAAATAAATTATATAATTCGAATATTTTACACTATACTTTAGGCAATAGTGCAAGACTTAATAAAATAGAACAATAAGTTGTACACCATAGAGTAAACAGTTAAATAAGCATATTTAAGTGTGTGCCTAAAAAGTAGACAGTTGAAATATCTTAAATCCTATAAAGTGTATATAATGGACACATAGGATCCCCAAAAATGTACAGCGTGTGCATTTGAAAACTTAATAAATAGCCACAAAAATTTTATTTCAGAGTCTGGTCGGGGGTCTTCCACTAGGAGAAGAAGGTTGTTTGAATGAACAATCAATCAATTAATTAATTTAAATGACCAATTGTCCTTGACATGGGGGAGTACATTATAATAATTAATTTCTAATTTATTTCCCTATACAAATTAAGAAAATCGTTAATTTTTATATTACCAACCCGGCACAGATCCAAAATTTAGTCAAAACGCTCCTTGAAATAACTCAAAAAACATAATTTTGTAGTCAAAAACTCATTAAAAGGGTTTAATTTTTATCGCAATTATAGTATAATTATACTATAATAAAAAGAGGTGCAATTATGGCAACACCAGA
>CAUSLO010000018.1:0-21783 GCA_963532875.1 uncultured Clostridia bacterium
CACCTTATTTAAGGTTTAACACCACATTTAGGGGGTTGTCGTCGAAACTTAGGAATGATACCACAAAATTATAGTTTATTTAATTAACTTCTATCATATGCTTTCTTTTGCAACAGATTTGCGTCAAATGGCTAACTATCCTTCTTTTCGTCATCAAATTTATACTCGAAATAACTTTTATCTAAGTCTAAATATAATATGCTATGTTGCTGTCTATCTTCTTCTTTTGGTAACTTCATGTAATCATTAAAGACAAACCTTAAATATCCATCATAATCTTTTACTGAAGTAAACTTTTCACCCTCAAACTCATATTCTGATTGTTCTTCGTAATACTTCCTTTCTATAGATCTAATATGCCGTACTTCATCTAACGAGACGTAATCAGATGAATTAACTGAATATTTCTTACAATATTTTTCAAATCTAGCAATTAATTTCCCTATGTCTTTTGTTTTGGAATGTTCGTACAAATACTTTTTAATTCTTGAAGTCTCTACATCATCAGATAGATTTCTGGTTTTTATACAACACATAAACCACTTTAAAATAAAATTAAAATCATAAATTTTTCTTGCATTCTTATTTTTTGGTCGTCCATCAATTGGGAATATATCAACCCAACAACCTGACTTATATTTGCTTTTAATTGTCGACTGTTCTATTTTGGTTGTTCTTGCGTCATCTACTTTTGCAAAATAAAAAGGGTAGTCTTTAACTCCTGGTTTTCTTAATTTATAGCATTCTGGCAACTCTTTTTCTGCTATACGTAAAAACTCTTCATACTCATCTCTAAACATAACAATGTCTATATCATCATCCCATGGAATAAATCCTTTATGTCGAACCGCCCCAAGTAATGTGCCATACGCCAAAAAGTACTTTAAATTATGATTATCACATATTCTTCTTATTTCTATTAGAATCTTCAAAATTATCTCTTGTTCTGCCGTCATTTAGTTTTCTCCTCCAATTGCTTTGACTTTTTTGTGTGGCTAGCTTTTAATTTCTTAACTATAAATTTAATTATATAGTCAAACTCTTTTATTTTAAGCACGTAAGCCGAAATAAAATATATTATTATTGCAACGGTGATTCCTACAAAAAGAGACACTATATAGTTTATGCCAGAATTAAATATCATTTCCTTTGATAATAAAATCCACAAAGACATTGCTAAGGATGCAAAAACTACTTTTATCAAATCTTTCAAATTTTTGTTTGTATATAACCCAATACTACGCTTATTATGAATAAATATTTGAAAAATAACAACTGCTATCATTAGACATACCGCACTCGAAAATGCAATACCTGCTAAACCTAATAACTTATTTAAAAAGTAATTGAAAAACGCATTTATTCCAACCGTTACCAAAGATATAATAGTCGGAATAATAACGTGTTTAAATCCATACAGCACTCTTATTTCTAGATCATATATCGCCTGAAAATAAAAACTTAAGCCATATGCGAATAAAATTTGTCCAATTATCTTAGACTCTTCTAATGAAACCTTAGGTAGCCTCCCAGAATTGAAAATTAATCTTGCAATTGGTTCTCCGTATAAAATTAGACCTAAGAATGCAGGAATTAAAAAAAAGTTTATTATTCCAACAGCTTCTGAAACAGAGTCTTGCACTTTTGTCTTTTTATTTGCTGCAATTAGTTTTGTTATGTTTGCAAAGAATACAGCTATAAATCCTGTTGTAAGGATTTGCAAAATGCCAACACTTATTACATGTCCATAATTCAATAAACTGATTGAGCCAGTGCTGTGTAAAAATGAAGCAAATTGTTGATCTACAATTGTATTAATTTTCCCCAAACCTGAAGACAACAAAATAGGTAAAGATATTAGTAAAGCTTCTCGTAAATCTGGGTTTTTTTTTGTAATCTGAACTTTATATGTAAATTTAGTTTTATGAAGTGCTGGTATAAGAAAAATCATTTCAATAATATATGCTCCTAAAATCCCAAACCCTAGTAGCCAATAACCAGCTTTAGCACTTAAGAACATACACACTATTAGTACAATATTCCCAGGAAAACTTATAAAGTTTGTAAGAATAAATTTATTTTTATATTCTAGATAACTGGTAAACGTTGAAATACAGACCATAAATATCAGCGATGGTGCTGCAATTCTTAAAATTAAAGTAGCAATTTCTCTTACTCTTTCTGCTGATTTTGGAGCAAATGCATAAACCACATATTTGGCTAAACCACTTAATAATGCTGAAGTTACGATTGCAATAATCAAAAATACTGTAAGAATACTATTAGAAAACTCCCTTGCTCTTTTTTTATCTGTTTCTGCCAGGCGAGTATAAATAACTATATATGTTGAACTTATAGCTGTTGCAACAAAGGCAAAAACAGTTATCGGAATTCTCGCCGCTATAATATATCCATCACTCGCAGGATCGTTTGGGGTATATACTCTAGATAAAACAAACTCTCTCAAGAAACCAACCAACTTTGCTATAATAGCAACTATCGTCACAAAGAAGACCATTTTTCTTATATTTGCTTGTTTTTCTTGATTCTCCATTTATACTTTTATTATATTGCTGTGTCTAATCTTCAATTTTGATAATAAAAATTGCACTCTTTCGTCGTTCATCTTAATCTTTTTGACTAGATTTTTATATTCAAGGGGATCTTTTTCTAAATCAAAGACCTTTACTATATTCTTTTCTGTTATTTCATCATTAATATTAACTATAACTTTGATAAACATTTTTTCATTAAAACATCCATAGTGGATTGGTCGTCTGCTTAAATCAGGACACCCTCCACCCAAATACTCAAATATCACGCAGTCCTTTCCTTCATGCTCTTTTACTATTGAATTTCCAATAAACTCTTTTGGTTTATCTATATTTGCTATATCGCATAAAGTTGCTGGAACATCATAAGTAGATTGATATGTGTCGCAAATTGCATTTTTATATTCTTTATCCACTATTATGCATGGCACGTGATAGTTTTCTAAATACATAGCGTTCCCATAGTCTTCTCTAATTGGATACAAATTATATGGATACCCATGGTCTGCTGTAATAAGTACTGTTGTGTTATCAAGTAAATTCCTCTTTTCAAGTTCTTTGAAAAAGTTTTCAATTTGTTTGTCAACGTACAGCAATGAAAGGTCTGTAACAACATTACCTTTGTAGTTTTTATGTAATGTTTTCAAATAATTTAAAATATCTTGTGCTTCGTTTCTTAAAACTTCTTCATCCTCGCTATCATACGTGAAAAATGCACTTGGGTTATGAAAGTCGTCAAAATGCAAATATGCAAACGTCTTTTTATCATTGTTTTTATCAAGCCACTCAATTAAGTGTTTGTAATGCAAAACAAAACTTGGTGCATTTTTAATTGATCCATAGTCTCGAGTAAACCATTTTTTAAATTCAAACCTATGTTTTGCTTCATAGTTCAAGTAGATTGTTTTTAGGAAATCCCTAAACGTTTTTTTTGATGGGCTCTTCAAAAATGTATTTAACGCCTCATTTATGATTCTAAAATTGTACTTATTATTTCTTTCATTTAGTCTTTTCTGCTTTATATATATCTTTTTATATACATCTTTGAAAATTTCAACGAATTTGTCTTTTGATTCTTCTTTCTTTATTTTATTGTTTAACTCTATATTTGGTAGGTTATAAAAATTGCATCCATTATTTGCCAATAAATTATTTATATATCTTTTTTTATTTGCTACAAATAAATCATTTTCTTTTGTCCACAAATCGTATAATTGATTAAAATCATATCCTATTACTGCATCATTAATTAAGTCTGTTTCTTCCGAATTGTTCTTTATTTTACTGATCATCGAAATCTGATTTTTGAAAAATCCTTCAAGCAAATCAATAATATAAACATAATCGACTTCGTTTAATTCTCCCCTCGAGTGCAAGTTTGAATAATAATCAAGTCTATAACTTTTTATTGCTCTAGAATCTGGTGTCCCATGATAAAAAGTGTCGTCTACACCTCTCATCCATATATCTGTATGCATGTGTGGGGTGTTGCTAGAATTATAAACTTTATAGCCATTCTTTTTAAATACTTCAAAAATATTTACTGGGGAGTCATTGAACCCTCTTAAGTATCCGCCATAATCTAATGTGTGTTGACCTGCCATCAGTCCGCCAACTGCTGCTTCTGTATAGGGTGCTTCCGAATACATCTTTGTAGCAAAAAAATTATCTTTGGCCAATTTGTTTAAGAATGGGGCTTTAAGATCTTTATATGTTCCACACATACATTCATAACTCAATGAATCAACAACTAAAACTATTATATTTTTATCCACTTTCTCTCCAATGTCCCTATGAACAATTTCTAACTCGTTTGTTTTTTCAGTATAAGCGTTGTGACAAAAAACTTATCTAAATTATTTGTTCGGTTTTTCATCCCATAACGATATGTACTTATTTATGTACATTATACTCTAAACAAACATCACTAACGAAATTTAACATAGAAATTATCCTTTTTCATCGTTTAATAGCTCGCTTTTTATATTTATAGACACTGCAAAAATCTATAAATCCAAAAAACGTCCCAACTCCATAAGATAAGTGCAATATAATAAACATAAACGGTAGAACCAAAATACCTAGAGGTTGTTTATATTCTATTGAACTTTTTATTGCAAAAATGACACATACAGAGGCATACAAACCAATTAAAACAATAAATGGATAAATCATTGGCTGATATTTTTTAAATCCCAATCCTACCCCAAACAAAATTGATGATACTATTATCGCTAATAAAAATAAGTATGGGATAAAATGATATAAAGAAAACATTTTGATACTTTTACCAATTGATGTTACAGCAATTGAATGTCCTGTAGCGTACTTTTGTTTACACATTTTGCTTAAAGTATTTCTCGCAAAATATTCTGAATTTATAGTATGAGACATAAGTATTTTATATCCGATTTTTCTAATTCTATAATGCATGTCTGTATCTTCACTTCTCAATAGACCTTCATCAAATAGTCCCACTTTATTGAAGACATCTCTTCTGTAACATGCTTGTGCGACTGTTTTAACGTACTCTTTTTTATCACTTCTCCTATACTTTGCTGGACTGCTACCAAACATAGAATTTTCTGCCATTAAAAGAATTTTTTCTTTTAAACCATTCCCCTTAATAGTTTTAATTATTCTTCCACCACAAACATACTCTCCACTTTCAAGCACTTTAACGTTTTCACTGACAAAATTTGATGGAATTCTAGAATGAGCATCCACTCTTATTATTGCATCGCCAATTGAATTTTTAATAACAACATTCCATCCTGCCGCTTGTGTTACTTTATGATTATCAAGCACTTTTATATCATAAAAATTATCTATATTATTTTCTCTAAATTCTATTAATTTATTTTTAGTGTCGTCGTCAGATATCCCATCTGCAAAAACAACTTCTATATCATTTTTACAATAATCTTGAGCCAATATATCTTCTAGCAACTCATCAATCATTTTTGACTCATTTAAGGTTATAACACCAATCGTTACTAACACTATTTTTTTCTCCTATGAAAAATAGTCTTGAATATTATTCCAATATTGTAAAACAAGCCCATCTTTTTTATATATTCAAGGTTTGACGCTATTTTATCTGGCATTATTTTATTAATATATGTGTATTCTGGGTCTTCACTTTCTCCTAATATTTCACTTTCGTCATAGTATTTTAATGACGCCAATTCAGTTATGCCTGGTCTTATTTTTAATATGCATTTCTGCAAATCATCATACAAATCAACATATTTTTTTACTTCTGGACGAGGCCCAACAAAACTCATTTCGCCCCTTAAAACATTAAATAACTGTGGGAGTTCGTCTATTTTTAATTTTCTAAGTTTTTGACCTGTTCTTGTAATTCTATCATCTTCTCCAATAGTTATTTGTGAACTCCCAACTTCTTGATTTACTTTCATCGTCCTATATTTAAAAATTTTAAAAATTTTACCTTTCTTCCCCACTCTCGCTTGTTTAAAGAGAATTGGCTTTCCGTCTTTAACTCTTATAACTAATGCAGTTATTGCAAATAACGGTAAAAAGAATAGGATGCCAAAGAAACTAGCACATATATCAAAGCATCTAATTAAAAAAAGAGAAAACCGTTTCTTTTTTAAAATTCGATTTATCTCCTCTATAGTGATTTGAGTATTGTCATGAGAAGTTGGCATATACTTCCTTTATCTGTTGAATGATATAAATAACTTCTTCATCTGTTAATAAAGTATGTAATGGCAGTGTAACCATATTCTTATATCTATTATATGCAACTGGAAAATTCTCTATCTTGAAACCTTCGTTTTTATATGCGGTTAGCATCGGTAACGGCTTATAGTGTACATTAAGTGGAACTCCCTTTTGCGATAATTGAACAATAAACTCATTTCTCTTTGATTCATCAAATTTCTTAAAATTTACCAAGCATAGATGATACGACCCGCAACTGTCCCCATTTTCTTGTTGAATAAATTCAACATCTTGACTACTTAATTCTTGCACATATTTATTAAAGATCTCTGCCCTTCTCTTTAGCATAGCATCGTAACGTTTAAGTTGAACTAGTCCAATACTTGCCACGATATCTGTCATATTACATTTATATCCTAACGTTAAAATATCATATTCCCACGCATTGTTTTTACTCTTTTCAAGTGCGTCTTTATTTTGCCCATGTAATGATAAATTCATTAATTGTCTATAAATATCTTCATTATTTATTGACTTGATGTCTTTCCAAACAACTGCACCACCTTCCGCCGTTGTTAAATTTTTAACAGCATGGAAAGAAAATACCGTAAAATCAGCAATAGCACCACTCATGATACCGTTTTGATGTGCTCCATATGAGTGTGCTGCGTCGGCAATAACTAACATTCTTCCTAACGCTTTTTGAATTTCGCTATTTGGTTCAAATATTTTTTTGTGTTTTTTTGCAACATCAATAATCTTTTTATAATTTGCAATAACCCCTGCAATATCTACTCCTATAATCGCTTTTGTTTTATTTGTAATCAATTTTTCAAGTTTATCGTAATCCATCTCCAAAGAGTTCTTTTGGATATCACACAAAACTATTTTTGCACCAACATGTTTTATTACACTTGCTGATGCAGTATAGGTATAAGCGGAAGTTATTACCTCATCACCCTCCCCAATATTAGCTAATCGCAATACGAGTTCTAATCCTGCTGTCGCTGAATTTAAACAAACCGCTTTTGATACTCTACAATATTTTGCAATTTCATTTTCAAATTTTTTTGTTTTTGGACCTGTTGTAATCCACCCTGACCTTAACGTGTCAGTAACTTCATCAATTTCCGCTTGGGAAATATCTGGAGGTGAAAATTTAATATTCATTATTTCTCCTTATAGTTTTCTAACCTATCTTGAATGTACTTTAATTTTAGTAATTTATTTTTAACTTCTTCTTTAGTTAATAAAGGTTCATTCTCCTCTGATAATTTGCTCTTATTCTGCTTTGATAAATCTTCCATAGGGACACAATAAAATCCTTTTTCAAGTTTGGCTCGGCTTAATTCTTCAACTGTTAGTAAATGCTCGTCTTGTTTTTCTCCGAATCTTGCTCCAACTATAACTTTGTTAACTTTTTTATTTGGATAAAGATCAATTATCGCATCTGCAAGAACTCCAATTGTACACTTCTGTGCTTGCTGTACAAAAATATCACCATTCTTACAATGCTCAAATGCATACAAAACTAAATTGACAGCCTCATCTAAACTCATAATATATCGTGTCATATTAGGATCTGTAATTGTAATGTCTTCATTGTTTTCAATTTGATCCATAAACATTGGAATTACGCTACCACGGCTACACATAACATTCCCATACCTAGTACAGCAAACTTTTGTTATACTTGAATCTAAATTTCTTGCTCTTGCTGTTACCACTTTTTCCATCATCAATTTAGATATTCCCATAGCATTAATAGGGTAAACTGCCTTATCTGTTGATAAGAAGATAACTCTCTTGACGCCATGCTTTATTACCGATTCTAAAACGTTATTGGCTCCAATTATGTTTGTTTTAACTGCTTCCATAGGATAAATTTCACAAACTGGAACATGTTTATATGCAGCAGCATGAAAAACAAAATCTACACCTCGCATAGCGTAGTCTAAAGTTTGTACATCTTTAACATCACCTAAATAATATTTAATTTTGTGATAGGTATCTGGATGCGTGCTTTTATAATGTAAATTCATATTATGTTGCTTTGTCTCATCACGAGAAAAAATCCTAATTTCTCTTATTGAGGTATCTAAAAACCGATCCAGCACTGCCTTACCAAAACTTCCAGTTCCACCTGTTATCAAAAGAACTTTATCTTTAAAAAAATCCATTCATACACCTCTTATTAAGTAGAATTAAATATTTCCAGTATTACGCAAAAGCGAATTAATAATTATGTCGTTTTCTTCTGCTGACTTGACTGCTATACGCAAAAAATTTCGTTTGTTAAATATTTTCTTGTTGGACAGATCCTTAACTAAGATGCGGTCATTTTCTAGCATTTTTATAGCAACTTGCGTTGATTTATTATTTAAGAGTTCGACCATTATGTAATTCGCCTGAGAATTATAAACTCTAATATTCTTATACTTTTTTAATATATTAAGTATTCTATTCCGCTCGTTTGCGATTTTATCGCAAGACTTCAAATAATAATTTGCATATAAATTATGTATTTGCAAATAATATTCCGCAAAACTATTTATGTTCCATATAGGCATTGTTTCTTTTACTTTATTAACTATTTCTAAATTTGCAGTTGCCAGAACCCCCAATCGTACCCCTGGATTCCCATATGATTTTGATATAGATTTTATAACAATCAAATTATTATATTTATCTAGAATATCATCTGATATTAAAGAATACCTTTTGTCTGAGTCTGCAAAGTCAGCAAATGACTCATCAACAACCAATGGCACATTTTTATCATTTGCAACTTTGATTATCTCTAGCATTTTTTCTTTAGGTATATGAAGCCCTGTTGGATTATCTGGAGTTACAATTATTGCACAATCTGCATCGTCTAAACCACTATAAAAATCTTCATAGTTGAACTCATAATCCGTTTTTGAATTATCTACATGTATTAGTGTACTTTCTTTAAAACATCTGACATACTCATTAAACACAGGGGTAGATACTACAATTTTTTTATTTCTCATTACTTCCCCTAGAGTATTAATAAGTTCAGCGGCTCCATTACCAACGATAATCTTCTCTTTATCAATACCAAAGACTCTTGCTGCATTTAAGTTTTGAATTGCCAAACATGAGGGGTACTGTGAAATTAAAGATTGAAAATTTCTCTTCATCTTATTTAACATGTGTTCTGGCGGGAAATATGGGTTTACAAGAAATGCCGCATCTATGATGTCATATCTCCAATAGCCACCCCATTTTGATAACATTTTTTCGTATTTTTCTTTGCCTTTTGAAAATCTGGCTTCTGCTATATCTAAATCTTGTTCATCATCTATTTCGTACCAATCTAAATCCTTCATATCAAAGGCATGTAATTCTATGTTTTCAATATTAAGAATGCATGATAATACACTTTCGTAATATGAGTTCGTTCCTACCGCCTTCTGATATGCTTCCATGAATGGCAAATAAATATTTGAAAAGAATTCCTTTGAAAATTTATATATATTTACTGTTTTATAATATCGTGAGATTAATTCGTTTACCATCATTTTTTTTGATAGCATTTGTTTAATCTCGTTGTTTTCTAAAAGAACAACGGTCCCGTCCATCCATTCTTGATACTTATCAACTGCTACAACATTTTTATTAGGATTTTTTACGATTTCAAATATTGTACTGTTATCAAATATTAAATCTGACTCCAACAAGATCGTATCATCCTTAATCATTTCTTCTCTAGCCAACCACAAAGAATATATGTTATTTGTGGTAGCATAATCTTTATTTTCCACGAATACAAATTCTATTCCAGCATTTACATATGTAGTTTTTATATACTGCTTTAATTCTTCTCCTTTGTATCCAATAACTATGATAAATTTATTGATTTTCGCCTTTTTTATTGCTTCAATAGCACGATCTATTAGTTTTTTACCAGCGACTTCTAACATACATTTAGTATTATCGTTAGTGTATTTTTTCAATCGTTTACCCATTCCTGCGGCTAACATTAGTGCTTGCATTTTTTCTCCTTTTCGCTCTGATAAAACTCATCATATGACAAACTCGATTTATAAGCTTTTGCTCCATTATTATATAACTTAACAATTTTCCATAATGGCATCTTGATTTTTTTATATTCTTGAAATATATAATAGTATTTTAATATATTCCAAATTTTCGGATTAGCGGCCTTACAGTATGCCCCCTTATCAAAAACATATTTCTCTGTATAACCCTTGAACCACGTACTCTCTTTATGAGTATTTACCCCTATTTGGTCGGCCGCCATCAACCTCTTTATTTTAAATTTGCCTAGTGTTCTGCTAAACAATGAATCTTCACCGCATGAATACATAGTTCCACCACCGAATGCATCACTAAAACATATTCCTATTTTTTTTATTTCTTTGTTTTTATATGCCATTCGATAAGTTGCTACACTCCTATTGGTAAAATGGTTCTTTTTTGCCTTATTATAACAGCCATCTACATTGAAAAACACCACTGGGGCTTGATATTTATCAAATACATCGCAAATAATTTTTTCATATCCTTCAACGTATACAATATCATCATCTGCCAACAAACAAATCTCGGCATCACTTAATTGCATGCCTAAATTTCGATTTATACCAACCCCTCTTGTAGTAGTTGATATCATACGTACACGACATCCATTAATAACAGTCTCTTCGAATTTATTCTCGTCGCATTGGTTGCAGAAAATAACATCTGTTTGAATGTTCATTTCTTCAAACAAAGAAAAATCTTTCTGATGCATTGTCGCCACTATTACTTCTACTCTACTCATCAGTATATCTCAATACGTCCATCTATTTTTTATCTATTTCATAGCCTTTCTTTTCTGAAAGTCCATACTGCCTTTTAAAGTTTTCTTTGTTCTTTTCAAGGTAGATTTTAAATAATTCCTCACTAGACATCCCTATGCGATTACACATGCCCACAAAGAAATGAAGGATGTCTACTAACTCTTCTTTTGTGTTCTTTTCATTTAGTTCTTTTGAATTTTTCCACCACTTGAAATTCACTTCGTTTAAGAGTTCTGCCAACTCGCTTACTATAGCCAGCGTTTGTTTTTGAATCCACTCTTCTGGCTTTATATTTTGTAAGTTTCTGTTTTTAATAACATCTTGATCAAACTTTTCTTGGAGTTCAAATATAGCGTCAAGTTTATCTTTACCAGATATTTGTTTGTATATATCTTCAAAGTCTTTCATTAGTTTTCTCCAATTAAAATCTTTCTCAAATCAATATCTTCCGATGAACAAAGCAAACTTGTACCAACATTATCGTATACAAAAATTTCCTTTATTCGTTTATTGATTTCATCTATAGTTATATTATCAACTGCTTTAATCTTTTCTTCAAGCCCCCACACCTTATTAAAGCGAAATTGTTGATTTGCAACGGTAGAAACACGCCCATAATTGGACTCATCAGCAAAAATATACTTTGATTTTGCTTGTTCCTTAGCCGTTTGCAATTCTTTCTCTGTCATCCCAAATTCGACAAATTTATTAATTTCTTCACGAATTGCACGAGTTGCTTCGGCTACTTTTTTGTATTCTGTTGAAAGCGAAATAAGAAATATTGTATCCTTCACAACCGTTTGTGTACCTCCAGAAATTGCGTAGCATAGCCCTAATTCGTCTCTGACTTTTTGAAATAACCGTGAGGACATTTGAAGCCCAAAGACGAATGAAATGATGATATTGCTAATTACTCGATCTATAGTTGCTTCGCCCGCATAAAAGGCAATGTTTACTTGCGCTTGTTGCACTTCCTTTTGTTGATAATTATGACAAGACACAAATTTTTCTCTTATTAGATCCTTTCTTTTTGCTGGCTTACCTTTTGTCACAAAATATTTTTCTACGAGTTTTTTTGCCTCATCCAAAGATATGCCACCACTTATCGCAATTATTGTGTTCTCTGGGGTGTAGTACTTTTCTTTATATTCAACTATCTCATCTCTAGTAATTGCATTTATCGTTTTTTCATTTCCAATAACATTACGACCAAGATATTTTGGGAAAATGCCGTTTAGCAGATTTTTTAATACCAAAAATTCTGGATCATCAAACTCATCATTATATTCTTGAAGGATAACCAATCGTTCTTTTTCAATCTCTTCTTTTTTGTATGTTGAGTTATAAAAAATATCCGAAAGTATTTCTGTTGCTTTTTCTAGGTTTGTCGTTATGCTTTTGAAATAATAACAAGTGTGGTCCACGTCTGTATATGCGTTATATGAAACTCCCATAGAATCGAATTCATTTGCTATTTCAAAATGATTCCTCTTTTTCGTCCCTTTAAACGTTGTATGTTCTAGAAAATGTGAAATCCCTTGTTTACGTGAGTCTTCATCAATGGCACCTGCTTTAACAAATACTCCTAAGGCAACTGACTTGCTTCCCTCATTTGCTTCGAACAAAAGTTGCAAGCCATTTTCAAATACAATCTTTTCCATATTGGATATTATTTATGCCTGTTTAATTACTTTCTTAAGTGATAAATCAATTCTGAACTTATCGTCAATGTTAATGATTTTTACCAACACAATATCCCCAACATTAACTACATCAGTAACTTTTGATACTCTTTCTTTTGATAACTTTGAAATATGTATCATTCCCTCTTTTGTTGGACCAAGTTCAACACATGCCCCAAATTGGCCTTTTTCGTTTTCAAGTATCTTTACTACTTTCCCTTCGTATATATCACCAACTTTCGCATCTCGAACGATTGACTCAATTATTGTTTTTGCCTTATCAATTGCGTTTTCATCAATTGCTGAAATATATACTTTCCCTTCTTCATTGATATCTACTTTTACGCCTGTTGCATCAATAATTTTGGTTATTGTCTTTCCACCACTTCCAATTACGTCTTTTATCTTATCTACATTTATTTCCATTGATTTAATCTTTGGAGCCCATTTGCTTAATGCCTTTCTTGGTTCCGCAATCGCCTCTTCCATTTTTGATAAAATATGTAATCTTCCTTTACGTGCTTGCTCTAATGCTTTCTTGAGAATCTTTTCATCTATACCTTTAATTTTGATATCCATTTGGATTGCTGTAATTCCATCTTTTGTACCAGCAACCTTAAAGTCCATATCGCCAAGGAAGTCTTCTAAGCCTTGTATATCACTCATAATCGCAACCTTGTTCTTTGCTTCATCTTTGATTAGTCCCATTGCAATTCCTGCAACTGGTGCTGAAATTGGGACGCCTGCATCCATTAACGCCAATGTACTTCCGCAAACTGATGCTTGTGATGTTGAACCGTTTGAACTCAATATTTCTGAAACTGTTCTAATTGCATATGGAAATTCTTCCTCTGATGGTAAAACTGGCTCTAATGCTCTTTCTGCCAAAGCACCGTGTCCAATTTCTCTTCTTCCTGGGCTCTTTAATGGTTTCGCCTCTCCTGTTGAATATCCTGGCATATTGTATTGATGCATATATCTCTTGTACGCTTCCTCATCAATACCTTCTAACTTTTGTACTTCTGCAATGCTTCCAAGTGTTGCTGTTGTCATTGCTTGCGATAAACCACGTGTGAATACCGCACTTCCGTGTACTCTTGGTAACATGCCTACTTCGCACCAGATATCTCTTATGTCTTCTGTACCTCTTCCATCTGGTCTAACCCCTTTAAGAATCTTTGCTCTTACCTTCTCTTTCTTTAAGTAATATAGACTATCTAATATGAATTTTATCTTTTTATTGTAATCATTAAATTTATCTTCAAAATTTGCCAATACTTCTTCGTTTAATTCGTCTTCTCTCTTTTCTCTTTCTGTTCTATCAAAAGTATCCAATACATAATCCATCTTTTTGTTTGCAAATTTTCTAACTTCTTCGTCAATTTCTTCTGGTATTTTTTCTAATTCAATTTCTTTCTTTGGTTTGCCAATTTGTTTTTGAATATCTTCAATGAATTCAACTATCTTTTTAATTTCTTCATGACCAAACAAAATAGCATTTAACATTTCTTTTTCTGTTAGCATATTTGCTCCAGCCTCTACCATCATGATTGCGTCTTTTGTTCCTGCTAGGTTTAGTGCCAACTTTGATTTTGCTCTTTGTTCTAAATCTGGGTTTATAACGTACTTGCCGTCTATGTATCCAACAACTACAGAACCAGTTGGTCCATAGAATGGAATATCTGAAATAGATAATGCAATTGAACTTCCAATCATTGCCAAGACTTCTGGTTGATTATCCATATCTGCTGATAATACTGTTGCGATTACTGTTACGTCATTATAGAAACCTTTTGGAAAAAGTGGTCTCAATGGTCTATCAATTAATCTTGATGTTAAAATTGCCTTATCTGATGCTCTTCCTTCTCTCTTTTTAAATCCACCTGGAATCTTTCCAATCGCATACATCTTTTCTTCAAAATCAACGCCTAATGGGAAATAGTCCATTCCTTCTCTTGGAGCATCAGCCATTGTTGCGTTAACCATAACTGCAGTATCTCCGCAACGAACTATACATGAACCATTTGCTTGCATGCAGTATGCCCCTGTTTCAACTATGATTTCTTTATCCGCAATTTTTGTTTTAAATATTTTCTTTTCCATATTTCTCCTATTCCATATATGAAAAAAAGGCTTTAACCTTTTTTACTTTCTGATTCCTAATTCAGCAATTATCTTACGGTAACGTTCAATATCAAGATCTTTTAAGTATGATATTAGATTTTTTCTCTTACCAACTAATACTAACAAACCTCTTCTTGAGTGATGATCCTTAAAGTGAACCTTTAAGTGTTCTGTTAACTCATTAATTCTTTCAGTCAACAATGCAATTTGAACTTCTGGAGAACCTGTATCCCCTTCACTTCTTGCGTACTTCTTTAAAATTTCTTCTTTTATTGTCTTATCCATTTTAACCTCCGTGGATCCTTAATATGTTTTGAACTAAGTAAGACATTGAGGATTTGCCAAACCGAGTACAAAATCTTTACTAAGATACCACATTCAAATTGGATAGTAAATTAAAAACTGACTCATGGAACTTAAAGCACAAAAAAGAATAAGGTAGTTGAAATGTCATATACTAACTTTGCAAAACAAATTTTTAAACCGCCTTGATGGTGTTTGGACACAGTATCGTTTGTTTGTATTTCTTTCGCAAATCTCGACCATTTGAACACACAATTTTTTTCTTAATAAAAGACTTGATTTTGCACCCTAAAACAATTATTTTGTATGTATGGGCACAGCGAACACGATTAGCAAAAAACTTAATGAACGCATTGAGAGTTTCCCAAATGGGGTAATTTTTAGCATTGATGATTTTTTTGATATTGCAAATGAAAATACAGTTAAGTCAATATTGCTTCGAATGACTAAGCGTGGTCAGTTGGTTAGAATATATGATGGCTTATATACAAAATTGAGATATAACCGTATAACTGAAAAATTTACTCTACCTAATCCTAGCGAGTTTGCGAAAAAGATTGCATCTAAATTTAAATGGAGAACTTGTCCTGCTGGGAAAACTGCTCTTAAACTAGTTGGTTTTGATACTGAAATTGAAAATACCCTTACATATGTAACAGATGGAGCATATAGAAAATATACGTATCAAGGCTGGAATATTGAATTTAAACTTGCTGATTCCAAATATGTAGACCCTCGTTATTCAAGCGAGTTCCTTATCTTAGTGCAAGCAATAAAAACATTTAAAAATTCTCCACCATCACTTGCAGATATATCTGTATTAACCAGATATAGTCGCAGAGTTCATGAAGATCTAGTGGACGCTGGCGAGAATTATTCTGATAACATAAAAAAAGTATTAAGAATTATTAACGACAATAGATACGATCTTATTTAGAAATATTTTTACGATAATCTTCTATCGCTAATTTAATTGCCTCTTCGGCTAAAACAGAACAGTGTATTTTTTGTGGTGGTAGTCCGCCTAATTCGTCAATAACATCTGAGTTTTTTAATTTTAATGCTTCCTCCACTGTCTTGCCAGTAATCATTTGCGTAGCAATTGATGACGTTGAAATTGCTGCTGCACATCCGAAAGTTTTAAACTTTGCTTCCTTAATTACATCGTTTTCTATTCTCATTGTAACTTGCATGATGTCGCCACATATTTCGTTACCAACTACGCCCTTTGCGTTGTAGTCTTTCGCCTCTCCAACGTTCTTCATTTCTCTAAATGCTTTCATTACTTTTTCGTTATACATACGTTACCTACTTATTAAATATTGGCGAAGCATTTCTAAGTCTTTCAACTATTTCAACCAATTTATCTATAGTATATACCACTTCATCCTTTGTGTTATCAATTCCGAATGAAAAACGCAAAGAACCATGTGCCAATCCAACTGGAACCCCAATTGATAGTAATACCCTCGAAGGCTCAAGAGATGCTGCTGAACATGCCGATCCAGATGATGCGGCAATATTAGCCATATCTAATGAGAATAATATTGATTCGCCCTCAATATATCTAAATGAGAAGTTTGCATTGTTTACTAACCTCTTTTCAAAGTTACTTGTTCCATTCAATTTTACTTCTGGAATCCTTCTTTGTATTTCAGAAACGAAATGGTCTCTAAGTTCTCTTATTTTTTTGTTATTTGCTTCAATACTGTCTGTAGCACTTTTTAATGCCGTTGCCATTCCTACTATTGATGGCAAGTTTGATGTGCCTCCGCGTTGTCCTCTCTCCTGCTCTCCGCCTGTAAGTATTTTTTCTATACGTGTTCCATTTTTAATATATAAAACTCCAATTCCTTTTGGCCCATAAAACTTGTGCCCCGACATTGACAACAATGAAAGCCCTAATTCTTCAACATTATATTTTATTGCTCCTGTCGCTTGAACGGCATCTGTGTGAAAAACAATTCCTTTCTTCTTTGCAATTTCTGCCATTTGTTTAATTGGTTCTATAGTCCCTATCTCATTGTTTGCAAACATGATACTTGCAAATATTGTTTCTTTTTTAATAGCCTTTTCAAAATCTGAAACACTAACAAAACCATCATTATCTACATCAAGATATGTAACTTCATAACCGTATTTTTCTAATTGCTTACAACTGTTGTATATTGCTGGATGTTCAATCTTTGTTGTTATTATATGATTACCTTGTCCACGTCTTGATAAGCAAGTTCCCTTAACTGCCCAGTTGTCTGCCTCTGTACCCGAAGCCGTAAAGTATATTTCATTAGACTTGGCACCTATACATTCCGCTATTGTTTGCCTTGCCCAATCTAAGCCTTTTGCTGCGTCTCTACCAAACATGTGCTGTGAATTTGGATTTCCAAAGATCTCTGTATAATACGGTTGCATTGCTTTAAAAACTTCTTTGCTAACTGGCGTTGTCGCTGCGTGATCTAAATATATTCTATGCTTATATACTTCTTTCATTCTCTCACCTGCCCTGTGCCTACAATAACGTATTTTGTTGTTGTCAATTCTTTCAATCCTATTGGACCTCTTGCGTGTAACTTTTGAGTACTTATTCCCATTTCTGCGCCCAATCCAAATTCAAAACCATCTGTGAACCTGGTTGAGGCATTTATATATACTGCTGCGGAATCTACATTATCTGCAAAATACTGTTGTGCTCGTCTATTGTTTGAAAGTATCGCTTCCGAGTGTCCTGTGCTGTTTTCATTTATTATTTCAACAGCCTTTTTTACATCTTTAACATATTGAATAGTTAATTTGTTTTTTAAAAATTCGGTTAAATAATCTTGTTCCTCTGCCAATTTTACTTTATTTGAAAGTTCACATATTTCTTTGTCACCTAATATTTCAACATTGTTTTTAATTAATGCCTTTATTAATTTTAATGTGAATTCGTTCTCAATTTTTTTGTTTATTAAAATATGTTCTAATGCATTACAAGTTGATGGACGTTGTGTTTTTGCATTAATTATTACTTTTATTATTTTTTCTTCATTGTATGCTTCATCAATATATATATGACAATTTCCGCCACTTGAGGCTATAACTGGCATTGTTGCATTCGCCTTTACAAATTCTTTTAATTTTTCTCCACCTCGCGGAATAACGATATCTATATATTTATCGCATTTCAACATCTCTGCTACGTCATCACGGTTTGTTGAGTTAAAAAATGAAATAATCTTTTTATCTAGTCCTTTTTTTTCTATTGCTACAGATAAGATATTGAAAATGCATTGATTGGTATTTATTGCATCTGTACCGCCCTTTAATAAAGGTACATTCCCAGATTTAATACATAACGCTGTTGCATCTACAGTTACATTAGGTCTTGCCTCATATATTATACAAACAACTCCAAATGGTACTCTTCTCTTACTTAGTATTAATCCACTTTTTAGTACCCTTCTTTCTTCTTCGTCTTCTCCTAAAGGATCATATAGATCAACAATTTGCTCTACTCCTTCTATCATGGCGTCTATGCGATTTTCAGTGAGTCTAAGCCTATCAATGAATGTTATATCTCTTCCTGCTTTTTCGGCAATTTCTATATCTTTTTTATTGCTTGCTAAAATCTGTTCTCTGTTTTTTGCGTCTTGAAGTTCGTATATAAATGATTTTAATATTTCGTTTCTGACTGCAATATTATAACCACGTAGGCTTTTTGCTCCTTCTTTCGCTGACAATATTGACTCAAAAACTTTTTTATCCATTTACTCCTCAATATCAATTATTGCATTATGATATACGTTCTGAACGTCATCGTGTTCTTCCATTTTGTCTATCATTTTTAAAATCTTTTCTTGTTGTTCTTTATCTAAGGTTACGTAGTTATCTGCAATCATATCTATTTGACTTGATTCAATCTCAACTCCGTTACTTGCCAACTTTTCGACAATTTCTGTCAAATCAGATGGTGCTGTGATTATTTCATATGCATCATCAGAACCTGTATCTACATCTTCTGCACCTGCATCTAATGCATACATGATTATGTCGTCTTCTGGAATTTTATCTTTTGCTACAACTATGACCCCTTTTTTCTTGAACATATATGATACGCATCCAGTTGCTCCCATTGAGCCGCCAAACTTATCAAACAAATGTCTAATATCTCCACCAGTTCTATTTCTATTGTCTGTTAATGTTTCTACAATAAATGCTGTTCCAAATTGACCATATCCTTCATATGTAATCTCTTCATAGTTAATACTATTCAATTCACCTGATGCCTTTTTAATACTACGATTAATATTATCATTTGGCATATTGTTGCTTTTTGCCTTTGCAATTGCATCTCTCAATTTGCTATTTGATGCTGGATCAGGACCTCCTTGTTTAACTGCGACTGCAATTTCTCTACCTATTTTCGTAAAGATGTTTGCTCTTGCTGCATCACTTTTCCCTTTCCTCTGTGCAATGTTATGCCACTTGCTATGTCCACTCATTTATTTGCCTCCATTGTATACATTGCAATCGAAGCAGCGACTGCAACATTTAACGACTCTATTGCTTCTCTTGTTGGAATGCTTACATATTTTGATAGGTATTCCCTCACTTCGCTACTTAGTCCTCTTCCTTCGTTACCTAACACAAATATTATATCCCCTTTCTCGGCTATTTCTTTAATATTTTTATTATCCATGTCAAGTCCATATAAATTATACTTTTTTGACATCTCTGAAATCTTATTAATATCTATGTTTGAAACCTTTAAAGCAAAAATCGAACCAAGCGACGCTCTTATTACCTTTGGAGAAAAAACATCTACACAGTTATATAAGTAGATGTTCTCAAATCCAAAAGCTTTTGCTGATCTTAAAATTGTTCCAACGTTACCTGGATCAGATACCGAATCAAGAATTAAACCATTCTTTTCGCAATCTTTGTATTCTTCTTTGGGTCTATCACATACTAGCAAAATCCCATATGGTGTTTCTGTTAGTGATATATATTTCATTAAATCACTATTAACTGTATATATCTCTACGTTTTGATTGTTAAGTATTGATTCTAGTTCAGATAACTTTTCTGCTACGCAAACTGCAAATTTTATATTCAAATAATTGATAAAATCATTAATTGTATTTACTCCTTCAACGATTATCTCATTATAAGCGTTTCTATACTTCTTATCGTGTAGTTTTGTTATATGCTTAATAACTTGATTCTGTTTAGAAGTAATATTTTGCATACTTTTAAAAGCAGATTCTTCTTATTTCAATGCTTCCTTTGCTTTATTGCATAATGTTGCAAATGTTTTTTTATCGCTAATAGCCATTTCGCTAAGTTGTTTTCTGTTTAATTCAATTCCTGCAACTTTTAAACCATGCATTAATCTTGAATAACTAATATCGTTGTTTCTTGCTTCTGCATTAATTCTTGCTATCCATAGTTGTCTAAAATCTCTCTTCTTTAATTTTCTTCCAACATATGCATAATGACCTGATTTTAATAATTGTTGTTTTGCGACACGATATAGACGATGTTTACCACCGAAATATCCTTTTGCGCTCTTCATTATTTTTCTACGTTTCTTTATAGCATTTACTGATCTCTTAATTCTCATTGTTCTTCTCCTTAACTATATGGCAATAGTCTTTTGCATTCCTTTACCTTGGTTGCATCAACATATTCTAATGAACGTAAAGTTCTCTTTCTCTTTCTACTCTTCTTTGTTAATAAGTGGCTGTGTGCTGAATGTCCTCTCTTAAAGTCTCCACTGCCTGTCGCCCTTATACGCTTTTTCATTCCACTGTGTGTTTTTACTTTTGGCATACCTCTTCTCCTTAATTTTTATTTCTTAGTTCCTACTGGTGCTAAGATTGTATATATTATTCTCCCTTCTTGTATAGGTGGTTTTTCAATTACTACACCTTCTCCAACAAGTTGAATAAACTCATTTATTGTGTCGACTGCTAACTCTGGATGTGCTTGTTGTCTTCCTCTAAGTCTGATTGAGGCTTTTACTTTATTTCCCTCTTTTACAAACTTTGCTGCTTGAGTTGCAAGTCTTTTTATATCTCCTACGTCAATCGTAACCGACAAACGTACTTCTTTTATTTCTATAATCTTTTGGTTCTTCTTGGCATCCTTCTCTTTCTTTTGTTGTTCGTATCTATATTTACCATAGTCCATTAACTTACATGTTGCTGGCTGAACATTTGGTGGTGATACTTTACAGAGATCTAAGTTGTATTGTGCTGCTATTGCTCTTGCTTCATCAATTGATATAACTCCGTATTGCTTCCCCTCGTTACCAATTAGTAATACCTTTGCATCTGTTATTCTCTCGTTTATTGTTAGTTCTTTCATTTATCTCCTATATAAATAAAAATGTCGAAGCAAATACCATTCCTCGACATCAAAATATTTTTATATATTTGACAACCATTTCGCTCTGCTGATGGTGAAAGAATCTCTTTGCTTGTCTACAATCCTAGCAAACGATGGCTTATAGTGTCAATAAAATTGAGGTTGAAAATTTGGAGATCTTCGTAAATATTGGAGTATATTAAAGAATTCCCAATTTCAGACACTATATAAATAGGCTAAAATCAAGCAAAAATA
>CAUSLO010000019.1:0-21357 GCA_963532875.1 uncultured Clostridia bacterium
AGTGTGCAATAGGGATTCAAGTAGCTAAATTATTAGATTAATTACCTGATTTTAATTTCATACTTAATAGAGCAAGAGATGCTGCTAAGTCTTCGTTTTTAAGTTCTATACCAGAAGGCACGTCAATATGCGTATTGGCAAAATTCCAAATTCCTTTAATACCAGAATCAATTAAAAGATCTGCAGTCTGTTGTGCAAATTGATTTGGAGTGGCTATAATGCCGAGTTTAATATTTAGACGTTTAACATAATCTTTTAAGTTTGAGATGTGAAGTACTTGTTTTGTATTTATTGTTTTACCACATACTTCATCATTCACATCAAATCCAGCAACAATGTTTAGACCATAGTTGGCAAACCCACGGTATCCAAGGAATGCTTTACCAAGAGCCCCAACGCCAACGATTATTGCGTCATGAGTATTGTCATATTCAAGGAATGATTCGATATCCGCAATGAGTTCTTTTGTGTTAAATCCTACTTTTGGTTTGCCGCCTTCAGTTGAAACAAATCCTAAGTCTTTCCGTACTTGAACAGCATTTAGAAAAAGACCTTCGGCAATATCAGTAGAAGAAACGTATTCAACGTTTTTCATTTCAAGACTTTGTAAAAATTTTAAATATCTAGGTAGCCTTAAGAGAGTTGCATCAGAGACTTCTACTTTATTTTTCATTTGGATATACGCCATTCCTTATAGCTTCTAGTAAATATTTAGCAGAGGATAAGTTAGTAGCCAATGGAATTGACTTAACATCGCAAAGCCTCAAAAGTGCTGTTACGTCAGGTTCATGAGGTTGTGCAGTCAAAGGGTCTCTTAAGAAAATAACAGCGTCAATTTTACCCTCAGCAACCATCGAACCAATTTGTTGATCACCGCCTAGAGGACCACTCTTCATTCTTTTGATTTTTAATCCTGCGTCTTGTGCAATTAAAGCCCCAGTTGTTCCTGTTGCATACAGTGAATGTTGTTCAAGTACATCAACGTTATCTTTGGCAAGTTGGATTATATCTTCTTTCTTTTTATCATGTGCAATTAGTGCTATTCTCATGGCTTCCTCCATTCCTAATAATTGTATACAAAGATGGCTATATAGTCCATAAACTCAAGGATAGAAAGAGACGATTTTGACTTTTTGAAAATTCTCGAAATTTTGAAATTTTATAGAAGTGATATATATTAAGTATAACAACATTGGGAGAAAAAATAATGTTTGAAACAAAAGCAAAAGAGATTTTATACAATTTAACAACCCAAGAAAAATTAGACCTAACAACAGGATACGATTTTTGGAATACGCTTGAAATAAAAGAGAAAGGAGTCCCAAGTATTTGTTTTTCTGACGGACCTCATGGATTGAGAAAAGAACAAGAAGATGACAAGAATGTTGCATTCAAAACTTCTAGACCTGCGACAGCATTTCCACCTGCAGTTTCAATGGCTTCAACGTGGAACATAGAGTTAATAAAGAAAGTTGGAGAAGAGTTAGGTAAACAGACAAAAGATCAAGATGTTGATGTATTGCTAGGACCAGGAACGAATATCAAAAGAAGTCCATTATGTGGAAGGAACTTTGAATATTTTTCAGAAGACCCATATTTGGCTGGTAAATGTGCTAGATCATATATTGAAGGCGTACAAAGCCAAGCAGTTGGGGCATGTGTAAAACACTACGCAACAAATAACCAAGAGAGATTAAGACAATCAATTTCATCAGTGGTAGACGAAAGGGCATTAAGAGAAATATATTTAGCCTCATTTGAAGAAGCAATGAAAGCAAAGCCATATTCAGTTATGTGTTCATACAATATGACTAATGGAGTGTTTGGCTCAGACAATGCAAAGTTGCTTGATGAAATATTAAGAAAGGAATGGGGATTTGAAGGATTTGTAGTTACCGACTGGAACGCCATGAATGATAAAGTTGCTGCAATCAAAGCAAAGTGCGACATTGAAATGCCATCCAGAGGGGTTATATCTACAAAGATTTTAAAGAAAGCACTAAAGAAAAAAAAGATTTCAATGTATGAAATTGATCAAGTGGTTTTGAATATAATCAAGTGGGCACTAATTGTTGAAGAGAATAGGAAGACTAAGCAAGAATGTTCATATGAAAAATCTCATGATGTTGCACGTGAAGTAGCAGAAGAGAGTTTTGTATTATTAAAGAATGATGAAAACCTTTTACCTTTAAATGCTAAAAAGAAAGTTGTTGTAATAGGCGAAATGGCAGAAAACGTTAGATATCAAGGAGCGGGATCATCACAGATAAATCCATATAAGGTCGTAAATTTTATAGAAAAATTAAAAGAAGAAAATTGCGAATTTGAATATTATCCAATATATAAAGGAAACACTGATGAGTTTGACGAAGAGGAACTCAAAAAGGCTCTTGAATCAGTAGATGACACAAAACAGGTTTTATTCTTCGTAGGATTGCCAGCAAAGTATGAAGCAGAAGCGATAGACAGACAAAATATGCATATGCCTGAGGTTCATAATAAACTTGCAGACGCTGTTTTAGAAAAAGTACCAAATGCAATCGCAGTATTGATGTTAGGTTCACCAGTTGAGATTCCATGGGTATCTAAATGCAAATCAATATTAAATGCATACCTCGGAGGAGAGGCAGTTGGTGAAGCATTATATAATGTCATCTATGGAAATAAATCACCATCAGGGAAATTAGCAGAAACATTCCCAATTAAATATGAGGATAATATCGTATCAAAATATTTTCCTATGGGACCAAGAACAGTTGAATATAGGGAAAGTATATTTGTCGGATACAGATACTATGATACAGCAAAAAAAGACGTTCTATTCCCATTTGGTCATGGTTTATCGTATACAAACTTTGAATATTCAAATATTAAAGTAAAAGATTTTGAAGTTTCATTTGAAATAAAAAACGTCGGCAATGTTGACGCTTACGAAATAGCACAAGTGTATGTAAAACCTATAGACTCACAAATTCTTAGAGCAGAAAAAGAATTGAGAGGGTTTGAGAAAGTCTTTATAAAAGCAGGAGAAACAAAGAAAGTTAAAATCAAGTTGAACGAAAGAGCGTTTTCATATTACAGTCAAGAACATTTCCAATTTATACCACTCAATGGCAAGTATGAAATACAAGTAGGAAAGTCATCACGTGATATTGTTTTAACATCTGAGATTGAGTGTAAGTCATTCCAAGATGCAGATAAAAATGACATAGAGCGTATAGACGATAATTACTTCAGATTAGACACAGCCCCAAATATTTCAATAGCGGCTTTTGAAAAACTATATGGCACAAAAATGCCAAGCAACCAGCCACTAAAAAGGGGACAGATTACACCAAATGCAACATTGGGAGATATTAGGAAAACATTGATTGGACGTGTAATATTTAAAACAGTACCAACTTTTTTGAAGATAGCAATACCAGATGCTGACTTCACTACGAAGTTGATGTTGCAACAAGGTCTAACCGAGTTGCCACTAAAAGGTCTATGTGCAACGACAATGGGCATAATACATGAAAATGTAGTTAAGGGTATGTGCCTATGGGCAAATAGAGTCCGTATCATAGGATTAACTTTGATAAATATAGGACTATTGCAATCGTTACATAGAGCCATTAAATTTAAGATTAGAGAAAAGAAAAGGAAGAAGTTGCAAAAGAAGGAGAGTCAAAAATAGACAATAAAAGGATAGCCATTTGTTATGATTTTGATCGCACGCTAAGCCCAACTGATATGCAAGTTCAAGGGTTTTCTGAGGACGTAAATTTTAGCGATCAAAACACCTTTTGGGAAAAAATTAATAAGTTTTCAAAAAACAACGTAGTAGAGAATAATTTAGGTTACATGTATATGATGTTGCAATTTGCTAAAAAGGCTAACATCAAAATGACTAAAGAATACCTTAATTCACTAGGCGAGAAAATTGAGTTTTTCCCTGGAGTAGAAACTTGGTTTGATAGAATAAATGAATTTGGTAAAGAGAATGGAGTTGAGGTAGAACACTACATTATTTCGTCAGGACTACGTGAAATAATTGAAGGAACTAAAATAAGCAAGAAGTTTAAAAGAATATACGCATCTGCATTCTACTATGAAAATGGAGAAGCAATATGGCCAAGTTGGGTCGTAGATTACACAAGTAAGACACGATATATATTTAGAGTTTCCAAAGGGAAACTTGATTTGTTGGATAATTCTATTAATGATAACCTAGAACGTGATCAATATTATATGCCAATTCATAACATTATCTACATCGGAGATAGTGATACTGATATTCCATCAATGACACTTGTGAAGGATAAAGGTGGTATAAGCATAGGCGTTTATGGTAAATATAATAGGGAACTAGAAGCCAAACTTTTACAAGGATCTAGAATAGACTCATATGTAAGTGCGGACTATAGCAAAGATAGTTCTTTAGAAGATACGGTAAAAAAAGCGATAATAAAGATTGCAAAGAAAAGTTCAATGATATAAATGTTCGATTAGCTCAGCAGGATAGAGCGTTCGCCTCCTAAGCGAAAGGCCAGCAGTTCAAATCTGCTATCGAACGCCAAAATAAAAAGCCACAGCAATGTGGTTTCTTTATTTTTAAGTGCCAAGGCATATAAATCAAATCGTGATACGTCGGAAAAATCGGCAATTTACTCAAAGATTCGGCGGAAAAATCGGCATTCATACTATATTTACGCCCAAAATATAGTAAAATAATTTTAGGAGAGGGTATAAATGTTAAAGCGTCATATTGAAAAAGACTTACTACAATGGAAAAACAACAATAACAAAAAATGTCTAATTTTAGAGGGTGCAAGGCAAGTAGGTAAGACTTATATAATTAAGAAATTCGCAAGCGAGTATTATGAGAATTATGTAGAGCTGAACTTCGTAACTTCGCCATCATACTGCAAGATTTTTGAAAGTGATTTGAATGTTGACACTATATTGTCAAATATTACGTTATACGCCGCATGCGATTGCAAAATTACTCCAGGGAAGACACTAATCTTTCTGGATGAGATACAAGCATGTCCTCAAGCGAGAACAGCATTGAAGTTTTTTAGTGTAGACGGTAGATACGACGTGATTGCTTCAGGCTCTATGTTGGGAATTAGTTGTAACAACGTTCCTTCATATTCAACTGGGTATGTTGAGTATCTACGAATGTATCCACTGACATTTGAGGAGTTTTTGTGGGCGAACAATGTTTCTGCAGATATCATCTCAAATATACGAAACTCATATGAAGAAAAGACAGAAGTAAATATAGCACTTAATGAGAAAATGCATCAGTTATTTAGACAGTATATTGTGGTTGGCGGAATGCCAGAAGTAGTGCAATCATTCGTTACAGAGCACAACTACAGCACTGTGTTGAAGTTGCAACGTGCAATACTCAAAGATTATGAAAACGATATAGCAAAGTATGCAGAATCAACAGAGAAAGTTAAGGCAAGAGCGTGCTTTAAAAGTATTCCAACACAATTAGCCAAAAAAAACAAAAAGTTTATGTATAGCGTAGTGGAAAAGAACAGCAAGAGTAGCAAATACTTAGGTAGTATAAATTGGCTGATAGATGCTGGAATCGTTAATATTTGTAAAAATCTTTCCAGACTGGAATCACCACTTATTGCATTTGCACAAGATGAGTACTACAAAATATACATGAACGATACAGGGCTATTAGTTGCAATGTTAGACGACGGAACGAATGCACAAATAATAGAGGGCGATCTTGGAATATACAAGGGTGCAATTTTTGAGAACTTAATTGCTCAAGTACTTGTTGCAAATTCAAGACCACTATATTTTTATAACAGAAACAACTCATTAGAATTAGACTTCATCATCGCTAACGATGGGGCAATAATACCAATTGAAGTAAAAGCAGCAAACAACAAGGCGAAGTCGCTAATAACATTATTATCCGAAAACAACGAAATGCGTGGGATAAAACTTGTTACTGGCAATGTAGGCGTCCACGAACAACTCACAACGTATCCAGTATATATGGCAATGTTTTTATAAACCTACCCAAGCGGAAATAGAACTTATAAATAAAATTAAAAAGGAGTTTAAATTATTATGAGAAAGAATGAATTTAATACACTAGAAGATTTCACTTCACAGTATGTAGGAGAATGGAATCCATCAGAAGGTCATTGGTTTGGATTGAATTTCGCATTTGAAGGCAAGGAATACAGATTTTGTACTTGGTCAATGTACCATAAGGAAAGTACTATTCTGCCAGATGGAAGAGAAGCCATATTTTACTTATATGAAAAGAATTCGCCAGAGGATATAGCGTCGGATGACTACACCTTGTTGGGAGAATTTGCAGATATGGCGGATGTCCTAAAAAACAAGTGTATATTGGGTATCCCATTTGAAGAAGTAATAATTGATGAAAATACTGAATTGTTGGGACAAGATTAACAATTTGATGCAACGTTTCAAGTGTAACGACCAAAATTAATTTGTTATCAGTAACATCTAAATATTTTTTAATTCTTTTAGATATTGGCCAGTGATGCTCTTTGGGTTGTTGGCAATATCTTTAGGTGAACCTTCAGCAACTATAGTTCCACCAGATGTGCCACCACCAGGTCCCATATCTATTACATAGTCGGAATTTGCAATCATATCCAAGTCATGTTCAATTACAACCACTGTAGCACCATTTTCAATTAGGATTTGAAATACACTGATGAGTGTTTGAACATCAAGAGGATGAAGCCCAATTGTAGGTTCATCAAAAACAAATAGAGCATCGTCTTGTGTTTTGCCAAGTTCTGAAGCAAGTTTAAGCCGTTGAGCCTCCCCACCAGAAAGTGTAGGAGTTGCTTCGCCAAGAGTTAAATATCCAAGCCCAAGTTCGGATAGAATTTTCAGACGGTTATTTATTTTAGGTACTTTGGCAAATTTAGATAACGCTTGAGAAATAGTGAGAGATAGGCATTCCGTTAGCGACATACCAAGATACTTTATTTCTTCAATCTCGCGTTTATATCTTTTTCCATTGCACTCAGGACAATCAATTTCAACATCAGGGAGGAATTGGACGTCCATAGTTATTTGTCCAGTACCGTCGCAGTTAGGACATCTTAAAGAACCAGTGTTATACGAGAAGTCGCTATTTTTATATTCAAATTTTTTTGCCTCATCCGTATCTGCATATAGTTTTCTTAAGTCATCTAAAATTCCGCTATATGTTGCGACTGTTGAACGTACATTAATGCCAATAGGTGTGGCGTCAATTACATGAACCCTATTTATTCCATTCACATCTAAATTTTTAATATAATTTGGAACGTTGTTCTTTGTAATTTTTGCTTGTATTGCAGGAACAAGACTTTCTAAGACAAGGGTAGTTTTGCCTGATCCAGATACTCCAGTTACTGAAATCAATCGCCCTTTTGGAATTTTTAAATTTAAACTTTTAACCGTATGAATAGGTAAAGTATCTAGTTGTATATACCCCTTAGAGAATATTTCGCTAGAAATTGCTTGTTTTCGCATAGGTTTGAAGGCTGATTTTTCTATAAAAAGAGATATTAACGAAGAATGGTTATTCATAATATCTTTCAAAGTTCCTTGCGAAATAACCTTCCCACCAGATTCTCCAGCACCAGGACCCATCTCAATTAACCAGTCGACGTTCCTTAATAGTTGGGTATCATGATCAACTAACAAGACAGAGTTTCCCTGGTCAACTAAATCCTTTATTAATTTAATTAAGCCGTCAACGTTCGCAGGATGTAATCCAATAGATGGTTCATCCAAAACATATAGAACGCCAGTTGTCCTATTACGTACGGCTCTTGCAAGTTGTATTCTTTGAAGTTCGCCAGTTGATAGTGTAGGAGCAGTTCTATCTAAAGTGAGATATCCGAGTCCCAAATCAATTAAACGTTGCGATGTATTTAAAAACTGTGCAACTATACTTTCTGCCATTTCTTTCATTGACTCATTCATCTTGCTTGGGATTTCTTTAACCCATTTAATAAGTTCATCAAGCGTCATTGAACATACCTGAGGAAGAGTGAACCCACATAATAAAGTAGAACGTGCTTTTTCATTTAGTCTAGTTCCATTGCACTCAGGGCAAGCATCTTGCTTTAGAAATTTTTCAACACGTTTCATATTCTTTTCGTCTTTAACTTTAGACAGAGCGTTCTGTACTGTATAAACTGCGTTGTAATATGTGAAATCAAGTTCAGTTGCAAGATCGCTGTTTTTTGCTTTGTATAGAATATGTTTCTTTTCCGCAGGTCCATGAAGAACAATTTCTTTTTCTTTGTCAGTTAATTGAGAATATGGCACATCAGTCCTAACACCCATTTCTCTACATATATCTTTCATTAACGACCACATTAATGTATTCCATGGGGCGACTGCACCTTGATCTATTGTGAGGGTTTCATCTGGAACGAGAGTACTTTCATCAACAGTTAATACAACACCCATACCTGAGCAATTTTTGCAAGCACCATAACTATTGAATGAGTATCCTTCAGCACTTAGTGCATGAACTTTACTTTTGCAAATAGGGCATAGTATTTCTTTTTCAGCAGCGATGTTAATTGTTGGTTCTTGGATATGCCCATTTGGACAAGTATAATTTCCAAGTCTCGAGAACATTAATCTTATGCTATTCAGCAATTCAGTCATTGTTCCAAAAGTGCTTCGTATCCCAGGAACAGTTGGTCTTTGATGAAGAGCCAACGATGCTGGTATATTTTTAATGCTGTCTATTTTTGCTTCAGAGGCTTGGGTCATTCTACGTCTTGTATACGCAGATAAAGATTCTAGATATCGTCTAGAGCCTTCGGCGTATAGGACTCCCAAAGCGAGTGATGATTTACCAGATCCTGATAATCCAGAAATACCAACGAGTTTCCCTATAGGAATATCAATATCAACATTTTTTAGATTGTGGACACGAGCACCACGAATTTCAATATTTTTTGGCATAAATTTCCTCAAAGATTATTATATATCTTTAAAAGCCATAAATGATCGTTTTTTATAAATTCAAATTTTTCGTGTAATATAGTCGTGTAATGGAAATCCGCAAGATTAATGAAAAAGAAATCAATATAGTTGCCAAAAAATTTACAGAAATATTCTATGACTACAAGGCATATGACTATTTTATAACCCCAGACAATAAGTTTAAAAAGATGTATAACATGTTTCTGTATGAACTTTATCCTACGTATCAATTCACATATGCGATAGAAGAGTATAAAGGCTTATGTGTGATGCAAAAACCAGGGGATGGGGATATATCAAATTGCTATGATAAAAGTTTCATACAAACTATACAGACGCTACTAAGCAAAGAAGAAATTTATAAACTAAAAACATACATTAATTTTGCTAAAAATGTCTCAGAAAGATTCTTTAATAAACATGAGGACTGCTATGTCAGAAAACTTGGTGTAATAAAGGAATGTAGAGGACAAGGGACTGCAAAGACGATGATAGATCAATTGTCAGA
Source organism: uncultured Clostridia bacterium (assembly GCA_963532875.1). Taxonomy (GTDB): domain Bacteria; phylum Bacillota; class Clostridia; order Christensenellales; family CAG-917; genus CAUTUX01. The sequence continues at coordinate 9,506 of CAUSLO010000019.1, forward strand.
AGGCAGACCAGTATTTCTAGAGACCCATGATAAAAACAATATTGAAATATATAGCCGAATGGGATTTAAAGTTGTCTACGAAGAGGCTTTTGCAGATACCGTAATACATTATTGTTTAAAGAGGTCTTAAGAAAGAAACCAGATGCCCGATTACTAACAATCTTTAGGAAATTTAACGGATTAGATATACTGTTTGTAACATCGACACTGCAAACAATATGGCACAATCACAAAAAACAAGATAGAACACAAATTATGGATAACGGCGAATAGCAAAACACATATTAAACTTGTTAAAATATACTTATATTTAAGTTTAGGGGAATATATATGAAAAAAGAAATTAGATCAGCCATATTATTAGTTTTAATTATGCTTTTGACATTTTCTATGTTTGGATGTGGATTGAAGAAAAATAAAAAACCAGATAAGCAGACAGAACAGAAGAAACCAGATGAAGAAATACAGACGGAAGTAGAAAGAGTATTTCCTAAATATATAAAGCCTCAAAAAAGAGTAGTTGATAACGCAGATTATTATGTTTCTGTAAAAACAGGAAGTGATTCAAATGAGGGTAGTAAAGAAAAGCCTTTTAAAACAATTCAAAAAGCAAGGGATGTTATTAGGCAATTAATTAGTACAAATGCAATAAATAAGGATGTTACAGTAGCGGTAATGGGAGGCGAGTATAACTTCAATAACACTCTTAATTTTGATCAGCGAGATGTTTTGCCAAATGGCTATAGAATTACATACACATCATACGATGCAAATGAGGTAACGATTAGTGGGGCTCAAAAATTTAATGGTTCAGATTTTAAAGACCTTTCGGAAAGGGATAAAGATAGATTGTCAGCAGAGGTAAGGGAAAAAGTGAAAGTGCTCAACCTTTTTGAAAAGGGGATTACGGCAGAGGAAATTGACAAGTTATATTCAATTGGTGGATTCGCACAAGGAAGAAAGTACGGAGAACCATATGGACATGCAGAGGCAATAGATATTTTTTATGGTGATAAAAAAATGGCTATGGCAAAATATCCAAATGCTGGATATTCAAAAATTGTATCGGTAGTAGACTATGGACAAGCATCAGAACACAGCGATGACATCATTGATTGGAACTCTACAAACAATCCAAGACCACCAAAATTTATAGTCGAAGATGATATGAAAGAGAGGATGCAGAGGTGGCAGAAGCCAATAAGCGAACTCAACTCAATTTGGTCATATGGGTATTATTATCACGACTGGGCAGACGCTTCGACGCCAGTTGTGGATTTCAACAAATCAAATGGACAACTAGATGTGAAATATAGTTCGCCATATGGAATACAAAAATATAACGAAAAGACAGGTGGTGGCTCACACTATGTATACAACGTGTTCGAAGAATTAGATTGTGAAGGAGAATATTACTTAGATAGGGTAACAGGAAACTTATATGTATATTTTCCACATGGGAATACAAGCGATGTTAATATAAACATTTCGTTACTTAAAAAGAGTTTGATAGAAACAAATGATAAGGCAAAGAATGTTACCTTTGATGGAATGACATTAGCCTACACAAGAAATGACGCTATTAACTCAAGAGGAAACGATATAGTTATCAGCAATATGCTGATTAAGAATATTGTAAAGAACGGAATAAGAGTTCAAGGGTTCAATAACATAGTTCGAGATAATGAAATATTTAATATTGGCAAAAGCGGAGTTTATGTAGGACGTGATCTAGGATATAAAGAAGGAGATATCAGTAACGACATAAGAAAAGATGGATTGGTGATGGAGAACAATATAGTTAAGAACAACTACATCCACAAGTATGGAGAAATTCAAAGAACATATGCGGCAGGAGTATATATGGTTGGTGTTGGGAATAAGGCACAGCACAATGAAATATTTGATGCACCTCATGTTGGCATATTCTATGCAGGGAATGAACATATAATCGAATACAATTACGTCCATCACGTTGTTAAGGAATCCAATGATGCAGGAGCAATCTACGCAGGAAGGAACTTAAGTTATTTTGGAAATGTAATTAGATACAATGCAATCACTGATATCGGAAGTGAAAAGTTTAGAGCAAGTGGAATATATTTTGATGATTGTTTAGCGGGGCAAGTGGCGTATGGTAATCTACTTGCAAACATACCAGATAATGGATTTTTAATTGGTGGAGGAAGAGAACATAAGATTTATAACAACGTTATTGTTAATGCAAAAAAGTCGATACTCTATGATGCAAGAGCATATGATGGATTGAAAAATAATGGCTGGTATGAGGCAAACGTAAATAGTCCGAATGGAAGGCATTGGAAACTAATGAGAGATGCACAAGCCTTATATGCCAATTGGCTCAAAGACTCGACAAGCGTCGATATAATGAACAAATCAGAAGTAGACTACAAATCCATTATTAAGATGAAGGGGTATGATGAACAAGATGACCCAGATAACGCAACAATACCGAATGGAATAGTAACTGGTAATATTTTAATATCTGAAACCAACAGCATTGGTAACGTATCAGAAGTTGTTAAGAAGCACGGTAAAATTGAAAACAATAAGACATATTTAATTTCTGATTCAACAATCAAAGCGTCATTTATGAATATAGACGATGGCAAGTATGCGATAAAACGAGACAGTTTAATTGCTAAAGAAAACAGCAACTATGATTGTGTACCATACAACAAGATCGGCAGAATTAATGAGTGAAAACGCATAAATTAGCGAGTTTACCCATAATGTAGATACCCCTCAGCCTCAAATTGGGCTATATGGTGGAGGGAAACGGACAAACTAATGTTATGCTCACTTAGTATGAATGTGCCAAATACAGCAATTAGAAATGGGAATGTTAGTACAGACATTTCATTTCAAATAGTATTTAGGGAATAAATAGACGCAGTAAAAAATGGGATACATTGGTACACAATATAAGTGTAGAATACAAGTGAACAGATTTGTAATTTGAGGTGTTAAATGAAACGAAGCATTAAGGGTGTTATTTTCGCAATATTGATTTTAATTTTGTCTGTAAGTTTATTTGGTTGTACCAAAGGACCAAGCGACAAGGTGATAGATAAAATAATGGGGAATAATAAAACTGCCGAAGATTTGGAATTAGACAAACAATTTGATTTTACATTGGTGAATGATAGCCACTATCTTGTTACAGAATATAAAGGAACATCAGTGGATGTTAAAATCCCATCTAAATATAACGGAAAGCCAGTATTAGGATTCGGTCAGGCGTTTAAAAATAGCAAGATAAACTCAATAGAAATACCAAGCAGTGTCGATACTATAACCTATGAAGCATTTCAGGGCTGTACAGAGTTGAAAACTGTAAAGTTAAATGAAGGCTTGAAAACAATATCAGATTCAGCATTTCAAGAAACAGGTATAGAAGAAATAACTATCCCAAGTACAGTGGAAGAAATACATAGTTATGTTTTCCACAAGTGTAAATCATTAAAGAAAATAAACTGCAAAGCAAAAACACAACCAAGCGGTTGGCATAAATGGTGGAATATTAATACGACGGCTGAAGTAGTTTGGGGTCATGTAGACTAAAAGAAGTTTGAAGAAAAGTCAAAGGGGTGTCGTATTGATGCCCTTTTTATTTTATGGATACTTAATGGTCTAAATTTCTAACAATTTAATGAATGAGTTCCTCGTTCTCTGCTGATATGGTTAGGCGAGCAGATGGAGATTTGTACGAAAAAAGGAAGGGAAAAATTCCCCCTAATTTTCAACAATATGATAAAAATCAAGTTAAAATTTCATAATATCGAAAAATTAAAGGGAAAAATCCCCTTAATAGTCAGTAAAAATGAGCGACGACGAAATAAACGTTAAAATAGTGAAAAAAGGAAGGGAAAAATTCCCCCTAATTTTCAATAAACATGAAAAGATTTAAGTTAAAAATCCATCATAATTTAAAATAAAGGGAAAAAATCCCCTTAATAGTCATTATACATATAGGAAACATGCATTTAAAGATTATAATAATTGAAAATTAAAGAGAAAATTTCCTTTAATATTCAATATTCATGGACAAAACATTAGTTAAAAATTTGTTATAATTAAAAATTAAAGGAAAAAATTCCGTTAATGTTCATTATCTATAGACAAAAGTGAGTTAAAAGCTTATAATTATTAAAAATTAAAGGAAAAAATACCCTTAATATTCAATACATATTAAAAAATAAACGTTGAGGATCGTATCAATAAAAAATAAACGGGGAAATATGCATAAATTGCAGTTAGGTGAAATATGAGAATAAGTAGAGATCAGTATTTAGAAGAACTTCTTTGTAGAAGACATAATGGTCTAATAAAGGTAATCACTGGGTTAAGACGTAGTGGGAAGTCATACTTATTATTTGAGATATATAAGAATTACTTAATTGATTCTGGAGTCGATACAAATCATATAATTGAGATGCAACTAGATGCTAGAGTAAACAGTAAATATAGAGATCCAGATGTGATATTGGAGTATATAAATTCTTTAATGGTCGATGGAGAACAATATTATCTTTTTATAGATGAAGTACAAATGCTACAAGATTTTGAAGAAGTATTGAATTCTTTATTGTACATAAAGAATATAGATGTATATGTAACTGGTAGCAATTCAAAGTTTCTGTCTAAAGACGTTATTACAGAGTTCCGAGGAAGGGGCGACGAGATACATGTATTTCCTTTATCGTTTAAGGAATTTCTTAGTGTGTATACAGGTGATCAATATAACGCATTTGCGGAGTATATAAAATATGGGGGGCTACCATATATCTTAAGTCTAAATACTGATGAACAAAAGGTTCGCTATCTTGAAAGTTTATTTGAAGAAACATATTTGAAAGATATCAAGGAACGATATAAAATTCAAAACTCTCAGGAAATGGATGATTTAATTAAAGTATTGGCGTCATCAGTAGGTTCATTATCCAATCCGAAAAGAATCGTTGACACGTTTAAGAGTGTACTTGACTCTGATGTTAATTTGAATACCATAAGGAGTTATATCACATATCTAGAAGAGAGTTTTTTAATTCATGAAGCCAATAGATATGACGTTAAAGGCAGAAAGTATATTGGGACGCCACTTAAATATTATTTTGAAGACCTAGGATTACGAAATGGGAAAATTGGGTTTAGACAAATTGAAGAGACTCATTTAATGGAAAATCTTATATATAATGAACTGAGGTTAAGAAAATTTCATGTTGATGTTGGCATGGTCGAGAATAAGTATAAAAAGGAAGATGGAGGCTACGAAAAGAAACGACTTGAAGTAGATTTTATAGCAACTAAAGGAAATCAGAGATACTACATACAATCGGCACTAAGCATTGCAACATCAGAAAAAATGAGACAAGAAAAAGAACCGTTACTTAATATCAGAGATTCATTTAAGAAGATAATAATAGTAAAAGATGTCATAAAACCTGAAAGGGATGACAAAGGGGTAACCACTATATCAATTTGGGACTTCTTATTAAATAAAAACAGCCTCGAACTCTAGGATATCAAGATACTTTTTGAGAGAACCCTTACGGATCTTAGCCATCGTTGATGCTGGCAAAACAGATGTCAATATAGACAACAAGTCAAATATTGTGCAAAATGAATGAGTAAAGAAATGAATGAAAATATAGATAAGGAGTCAATGATGACAAGATACGAAGATGAAGAAGATTTATTTATTGATCCCATGGAAATTGAATATGAATGTGAAGTCATAAACAATTGTAAAGTAATAAAGGGTACAAACAAAATAGCACGCGGAGATGAAAAAAAGAAAAACCCAGCGAAAGACATCGTGTTGCCTGAAAACATAGAGGAGATTGGCGGGTATGCGTTTTCTCAAACAGCAATTGAAGAAATAACAATTTCAAGTAGCGTAGAAGAAATAAGCGAAAAAATATTTGCTGTATGTAAAATCTAAAAACCATATACTGTATGGCAAAAACAAAACCAGAAAAAGGCATGAAAACAGGAACAGTAGAGTTAGAGAATATTAAAAGGAGGTTACAGATAGAATCCCAGTTGTTCGGGGCTATAAAGGCTAAATTGGAACTAATAATGAGCCATATAATGAATGTAAAATAGGAGTATACATATAAAGTAACGATGCAGTTACTAATAAAATAAAAAAGAGAGGAGAGAACATATGCCACACATTGATGTAAAATTAATTGGAAGTCCAAGCGAAGAAGAGAAGAAACGAGTAGCTGACAAGATAGCAAAGGTTATTGAGGATGAATTAGGGAAACCTAGAAGATATATATCCGTATCAATAGAAAGCAAAAGTTTTGGAGAATGGGAAGATGTATATAATGCTGAAATTAAAAACAATAAAAATGTAGTTTTAGCCCCTGGATATACTAATCCAAGAACATTCCAATAAACAGATAATCTAATCCGATAAATATTGAAAGTTATTAAAATAGTGTCTTAAATGTATAGTGTGTTGTATCCATATCAAATTAAACAAACACTATTTAACAAAATGATGTTGCAAACTTTATAGAAACTAGGAGAAATTAAATGAAGTATTATGTTGTTTCTGATATCCATGGTTTTTTTGACGCATTAACTACAGCGTTAGACCAGAATGGCTTTTTTAAAGATACAGAACCACATAAACTAATTATTTGTGGAGATCTTTTTGATAGGGGGAAGCAAGCATTTGAATTGCAAGAGTTTGTCGTTGATTTACTTGCTAAAGATGAAGTAATACTTATTAGAGGGAATCATGAAGATTTGGCAGTAGAGTTGATGGACACATGGAATAGGAAAAGTTATACGTATGCTTATCATGAAAAAAACGGAACATTAGATACGATGTTTCAAGTTTCAAGGACTACGTCAGATGATTTGAAAGAAAACCCAGACGTAGTAAGAGAAAAGTTTTTACAAAGTCCATACATATCCAAAATAATTCTTGCAATGAAGAATTATTATGAAACGGAACATTATATTTTTGTGCATGGATGGATACCTTGTAACAGTTTAAGACTTTCATCTGTGCATACAGATTATATTTATTTAGATAATTGGCGAAATGCATCAGAAGATGCTTGGAATAATTCAAGATGGATAAATGGAATGGAAGCAGCCAATGGAGGAGTTGTTGAATCTGGGAAGACAATTTTTTGTGGTCACTGGCACGTTTCATTTGGACATGCACACTATGAAGGCAAAGGTGGAGAGTTTGATAATCCAGATTTTTCACCATATATAGCAGATGGCATTATAGCCATAGATGCATGTACTGCATTTTCAAAAAAAGTAAATTGTGTAGTTGTTGACGATTAATTAGATATTTAAAAATTTATTAATAAATTATTATGGTTTAGTAATTCACTTAGGCAAAAGAAGCCAGAGTAAACAAGGGAATAAATCCAGGTATAGCGGAACAATCGGTTGGTGTTCAGTCGTTTCCAGATATCTAAAAAAGATATCTTTATGTTCTGACAATGTCGTTAGTATTGAGATTGAAAATGTATTGAAGATGCACTTCAGTGATAAAATCCAGAGATTTGGCTATATTTAGTTTATTAGTTGATTTGGCTATATTTTCAAAATATAACTTATACAAATAGATATAGATAAAAGCGAAATATATATTACCGTCAATTGAATAGTTAGTGATTAACTATGTCAGATGCAAATTTAAATGCGTATGAATACAGAATTCCTGATACAATTTAAAAAATTGTATTTGCTTGTTGAATTCTGTTATATGAAATGAATTCCGAAAGTACTCATATAATAAGAGAAGGCGAGGGTGGCAAAATATTCATCATGAAGAGTAGCCTTTGTTTTTATTGCTTATCTTATTGAAAATATGATTTTTAGAAATGTATAATGAATTGTGTGAGAAAGGAGGAAGGGGAAATGGCATTTGTATTAGAACCTTTAAAGTATGCGTATGACGCACTTGAACCAATTGTTGACAAAGAAACAGTTGAGATACATCATGACAAACATCATCAAGGATATGTAACGAATTTCAACAATGCACTTATAGGGACTGGTTGGGAAGATAAAAAGATAGAAGACATTTTAAGAAATCTTGATAAAATTCCAGAAGATAAGCGAACTGCAGTTAAGAATCATGGTGGCGGACATTTTAATCACATGATCTATTGGGAAGTCATGACGCCTGGCGGAGCAAAAGAACCTGTAGGAAAATTAAAAAAGGCTATAGAAAACAAATTTGGGACAATTGAAGAATTTAAAAAACAATTTGAAGATAAAGGCAAAAGTCAATTTGGATCTGGCTGGGTAAGTCTAGTTAAAAAGGATGGAGAACTTTCAATAGCAAATCACTCGAATCAAGATACCCCATTTAGTGATGGTTATACAGTTGTTATAACTAATGACGTTTGGGAACATGCATATTATCTTAAGTATCAAAACAAAAGACCAGATTACCTTTCAGCATGGTGGGGTATCGTAAATTGGGATATTGCAGAAAAGAGATATAACAAATAGTAGTAAGTGGCAAACATTAACTATACTGATTTAGTAGTGAAAAATGGTTAATGTAGTTTATAACAAAAAATTAGGTACAGTTAGAGAGTCGGGTATAGAGTTACTTAAGATACTGGGGATTATATTAATAGTTCTCAGCCATGTTATTGGGACTTTAACTGATTATGTTGAAATTGGAGTTGCATCAAAAGACCCAACTATTTTAATTTTAGGAATACTCAGACTTAGCGGAAATTTAGGTAATTTGATATTTTTCTTCTGTTCAGCTTATTTTTTAGTAAATTCTACAAAAACACCTACACAAAAAGTTTTGAGGATGCTAGTTGATATATTTGTTATATCGGTAATCTGGTGGTTAGTTTTAGCAAATGCAGTTGGGGGGGGGGTACTATTTTAGTCTAGAAATTTTCAGACGAGTATTATTCCCTACATTTAATGGAAATAATTGGTACTTAACCACTTATATCGTTTTTTGTTTTATATATCCAGTATTAAATATATTTTTTAAAACAATAGATCAGAAGAAACACTTATTAATGTCGGTAGGGCTATTAATCCTTTACGTTATAATTGGAATGCGATTTGATTTTTATAAGACTTCAGATTTCTTTATTTGGATTTCCTTCTACAGTATGATTGCATATCTAAAAAAATATTCAAAAAACGTGTTGGATAGTAAAAAAATCAATCTGATTATTTGGATAATAGGGGTTTTAGGGACAGTAGGGTTGAATTTGTTTACGCACTATTTGGGTCTCAAGTTTGGATATAAAAAAAATAGAATGATGAGATGGAATTCTATGACAAACATTTTTTTGGTAATGATAGCATTTAGTTCCTTAAATTTATTTAGACAATTGAAGTTTAAATCTTATTTTATTAATTACGTTTCAGGGTTGTCATTGCTGATATATATAATTCACGAAAATATACTTTTTAGATGGAAAGTGAGACCAGTAATATGGGAATGGATTCTTAAAAACTTAGACAAGAAGTTGTTGTTCGTTTGGATTGGCGTGTATTTAGTAGTTTTGTTTTTCTTATCAACAGTCCTAGCTTCTTTTTATAAGGAGACGCTACAAAAACTGATACATAAAATGTCAGACGATGTGCATCAGTATATGTCTGGAGTCTTAAATAGAATGGCTACTAAAATTGGAGAAAAATCAAGACAATCAGAATTGAATTGAGAAGCAAACGTTAAGTAAAGGCTGATATGTTTTATAAACAGCATTGTGGTATGAAATTAAAATAATTCAAATGCAGTGCAATCATAAAACTAACTTTAAAATCGTTAATATTGATAACTTGAATGTGTTGGGTTAACAGAGAATTTTAACAATATTCAGTATGGTTTTTATTATCATCTAGTCAAAGATTTTACATGATGAAATAAGTGAAACAGATTAAATCATTCTTATCTCAAATAACAGAAAAACATTTCAAACGCTTGACATTAGATGGGGGGGGGTATAATAAGACACATCTTTAATGGTTTAAGAAAAATAACCAGTTTAGAAATTTAGCAAATCATAGGAGTGTCAAAATGATAAAGAAAAGAATCCTAACTGTAATTTTTATCATTTTAATTGTAATAATAACGATAAGTCTAATCGGATGTAATCAAAAAGAGCAGAAAAAGAATGATGAGATTTCAGTTGTTGATAGTGTCGGTAGAACAGTTAAATTGAAGAGAAACCCACAAAAGGTGGCATGTATTTCACGTACGACATACGATTTGCTAGTAGCATGGGGATTGGGTGATAAAATTGATGGAGCATATAAGGGAACATTAAATAATGAGTGGCTTAAGTATATTGATCCAAATTCTAAACAATACAAGGTTTATGATTATAAAAACAGTTATGAAACATTTTTGCAACGAAATGTTGATTTAGTTTTTGCTCCCGAAAAATATATTGCGGATGATTTAAACAAACATGGTATACCAGCATTATGTGTTTCCCTATATGGGAATCCAACATTTGATGAAAGTTTAACTTTCTTCTCAGAGTTAATAAGAAAACTATGGAATGACGAAAAAGTTCATGAAAAATCTTTAAAGTGGGAAAATAAAGTAAAGAACGCAATAGGCGAAATAAAAGATGAATTAAAAAAACACAATATACCTGAACAGAAAATTTATTACATTAGAGGCGACAAAAATTTTGGATTTAAATATACCGATCAAGCGGGTTCTTTTACAGAATATGCATACAGAATGTTGGGATATAACTTTATAGGTAAATATTTTAATTCTACAAGACCTTCAGAGGAAGAAATTATTAAACAGAATCCAGACGCAATTGTTGCTGGTGGTATCTTTCAAATTAAAAACATTGAAGCGGTGAAGACTAATGCTAACCTTAAAAATGTAAACGCAATTAAAAACAATAAAATCTACAATATACCAATTGGAGCAACTGCATTTGAACAGTTGTCAGTTATGACTCCAATATTCTTTTATGATCAAGCAAATAAATTATATCCAGAGTATTTTAATTATGATATCGCAGGACTCATTTATGAAACTATAAAAGAGTCATTCAACAAGGAGTTGTCAACAAGTGAAATACAATATATGTTAAACGGATTATCACCAATAGGGCAACAATTAGCAAAATGAATAAGAAAACAACAATTTATATTGTGATTTCAAGCGTAATATTTGTAATTATTTTTACGATAGCACTAATGGTGGGGAGATATAATATTAAGCCAAATGCATTTTTTAAAGCCATTTTTACGAACGATGCAACTTATTACACACAGAGAGTAGTAATAAAAAATTTACGTGTACCTAGAACTTTGATGGCAGCACTTGTTGGTATTGGCTTATCTGTATCGGGATTGCTTTATCAAGAGATATTTCAAAACAAATTAGTGTCCCCAGATTTACTAGGAGTATCATCTGGTGCATCTGTTGGCGCCGCATTAGCGATAGTATTATCTTTGCCAATATTTGTAGTAGGGCTATTTTCTTTTATATTTGGGTTAATAGCAGTAGTGGCAACTATATTAATATATAAATTTTTCAAAAATGGTTCATCCACTATTTTGTTATTGTCGGGCATTATAGTAGGTGGCTTTATGAGTTCAGTATTAGCATTTATTAAGTATTTTGCAAATCCAGATACAACATTGGCATCAATAGTTTATTGGGAGATGGGAACGTTTCAAAATGCCCTTATGAAAGAAGCGTATATAATTTTAGGAGTAGTTAGTGTTTGCACGGCATTTGTCTTATCAATATCTTGGAGAATAAATATTGTTGCATTGCCCATCTTTGACACTTGCGTAAAATTACATTAAAGAAATTTAACCCAAAACAC
>CAUSLO010000020.1:0-21026 GCA_963532875.1 uncultured Clostridia bacterium
CTTTGCTGACTGAGTTAAACGTACCTATAGCGTGAGAGTTGGGAAATTACTAATACAACAAATCACCAAGTAGATTTATATGAAAAAAACAATATATTTGGAAAGAAACTTCTAATTACTGGAAAGGGAAGATGCAACGTATTGAATCATACAACGCCTGAAATTTTCTTAGAAAAAGTAAAACGTGGAAAAGACTTTTTCAAATCAACTATATTCAGTTATTCCCCAGAACACATTTATCAATATTTTGTAAGGAATGGTCTTGAACTTAAGACAGAACGAGGGAATAGAGTTTTTCCAGTAAGCGATAAATCATCAGATGTAGTTGACTTCTTTGTCTCAAGTTTAAAAAAAACCAAGATATACCTAAATGAAAAAGTAAAAGAAATTCATCCAGACTTGACGCTAATAACAGATAAGCAAAAAAAGAAATACAATTATATCGTGGTTTGTACTGGAGGTTTAACATACCCAAAAACTGGATCTACTGGAGATGGCTATAAATTTGCAAACAAATTAGGAATAAAAATTCTTAAGCCAAAGGGAACATTAATTCCAGTTATAACAAAAGAAGATGTATCAAGTTTAGAAGGTATTTCTCTCAAAAATGTTGAAGTTAAAGCCATGAAAAATGGGAAGATAATATTCAAAGATTTTGGGGAAATGTTATTTACAAAAAATGGACTTTCAGGACCACTAATAATATCAATGTCATCATGTTTGTTGAATGAAAATGCATATATAATATGCATTGATTTAAAGCCATCATTAGATATTCCAACGTTAGAAAAAAGAATATTAAGGGATTTTAATGAACGAAAAAATCAAAATGTTTCAAACGGAATACGAGGATTAATAGTTGATAGGCTATCAAATTATATTTTGGAAAGATCTAAGATTAATTTTGATAAAAAGGTAAACCTTATCACTAAAGAAGAACGTAAAACACTAATTCAAAATATTAAAACTTTAACATTTTCGTTTAAAGAGTATGAGTGTGATGATCAAGGGATCATAACGGCTGGTGGTGTTGATACAAGAGAACTGTATCCAACCTTTGAAAGTAAAAAAATACAGAATCTATATTTTATAGGGGAAGTAGTCAATATTGATGCACTAACTGGTGGATACAATCTACAAATTGCTTTTTCTAGTGCATTTAAAGCATATGATGATATAATGAAAAAAACCGCACGAGGTGTTAAATGTTAATTGTTGCAATTGATGGACCTGCTGGATCAGGTAAGAGTACTGTTGCTAAAATAATTTCAGAGAAATTTAACATTCCATATTTAGATACTGGGGCTATGTATCGAGGTTTAGCATATAGCCTTTCACAGAAAAACATTGATGTTAATGATGAAGAAGCAGTCAAAATAGAAATTGAAAATTTAGAAATGACTTTAAAATTTATTAATGGTGTTCAACATGTTTATGTGAATGGATTCGATACAACACCATATATTAGAAATCATGAAATATCAAGAATGGCAAGCGACGTTTCAAAGCATAAATTTGTTAGGATAAAACTAGTTGACATTCAAAGAGACTTCGCAAGGAATAATTCAGTGGTTCTTGACGGTAGAGATATTGGTACATATGTTTTGCCAGATGCAAAATATAAATTTTATCTAACAGCATCACAAGAAGTAAGAGCAAAGAGAAGATATAAAGAACTAATCGAAAAAGGTTCAACAATTACAGAAAAAGAAGTTTTAGATGACATAAATCAAAGAGACTATAACGATTCTCACAGAGAGTTCGCACCACTAAAAAAAGCAGATGACGCAATTGAAATTGATACAAGTAATTTAAATATAGAAGAAGTAATCTCACGAATCACAAAGGAGTTATCTAATTGAGCGTATACAGTTGTGCAAGATTTTTTGGTTTGCCATTCGTAAAAATGACTTGGCCAACAAAAATAGTTAATAAAGAAAAATTCAATATACCAGATGGGGCAATCGTAATTTGTAATCACTTTTCAAAAGTTGATGGTCTATTAGTTACAAGATTCTTTAAAAAAAATTTACATATACTAATTAAAAAAGAAGCATTTGAGGAAAGCAAAATATCTAATTGGTTTTTAAGAAAGTGTGGTGGAATACCTGTAAACAGAGGAAGCAATGATATTGAATTAGTTAAGACAACATTAAGGCTTTTGAAGAATAATGAAAAAGTAGTTATTTTCCCAGAAGGAACACGAAATAAAACAGGTACAAAGGACATGTTAGAATTTCATGATGGAGTTGCAATGTTTGCAGTAAAAACTCAGAAACCAATAATTCCAATGATTTTATATGAAAAACCAAAAAGATGGGAAAAGAACTATTTATTTGTTGGTGATCCGTTTGAATTAACTGATTTTTACAATACAAAAGATTATGCGGAAGCAACAAAGGAAGTTTTCAATCATATGGTTGAAGTTCAAAAAGAATGTAACGAGTATGTAACCAATTTAAAGGTGAAAAAGAAGTGATTCAATTAGCAAAGCATTTAGGATACTGTTCTGGAGTTAAACACGCAATTGATACTGCAAGAAGAAATAGAACAATAAATGGGAAAGTATATGTATTAGGACAGTTGATTCATAACGAGATTGCAATAAATGAGTTAAAGGAAGAAGGCATTGAGTCAATTGAGATTGAAAATTTAAAAAAAATAAATAAAAATGACATTTTGGTGCTGAAAGCACACGGTACAGAGAAAGAAATAATAAAAGAATTAGAATACAACAAAATTAAGTATGTTGATGCTATTTGTCCAGTAGTACAAAAAGTTCATGACTTAGTTAAAACTATTGATCCTGAAGTAAATGTTTATATTTATGGAAATAAAAATCATGATGAAGTGAAGGCATTAAAGTCTGTATCTGAAAATGGAATTAGGAAAGTCAGAGTAATCACAGATAAAGAAGATATTGATTTCAATCAAAAGGGTGTTGTAGTGTTTCAAACAACTATTACTTATAATGTATTTGAAGAAGTAAAAAAATACATTGAAGAAAAAAACAGTATAAAAGACAATTTTGTTGTCTATTATAATACGATTTGTTACAATACTAAGGCACGCCAAGATGAAATAAAAATGCTTGCTAAGTCAACAGATATGTGTCTTGTTTTGGGCAGTAAAACTAGTGCAAATACAAATGTACTGTACAAAGAAGGCAAGAAAGTTAACGAAAATACATATTTCATTTCAGATCTTTCAGAAGTGCAGAAAATTAAAAAAAATGGTAAAAGCGTTTCAATTTGTTCTGGGGCATCAACTCCAAACAGTTTGATTCAGGAGGTAATTTGCTATATGAGCGAAGAAGTTAAAAATCAAGATAACATCTCAACGATGGATGACGTAATGAGAGATTTAGATAATCAAGGACAAAATGCCCCAGGCTCTGTAGTTAAGTGTAGAGTTATTAGAGTTAGTGAAGATGGTTTGTTAGTTTGTGAGGAAAATGCAAAAGTTGAAAGCAAAATTCCTCTTAGCGAGATTGGCTCAAACGACTTAAGTAAGTATAAAGAAAATCAAGTAATTGAAGTTGTTTATGTAGGTACAGAAAGAAGAACAAAAAAGTACTCAATTAAAGAACTCATTAAATTAGAAGATGCAAGAAGAGAAATTAAAAATGCGTTAGAAAAAGGTATATTCAAAGTCTCATTCTATAAATTTGATGACAAGTACTTTTACGGTAAACTAGGCAAAGGGAACTGGGCATATAAAGTTATTGCTCCTGTTGATGAAGTCATATTCAGCAAGAAGATGTCAAAACCTTCACAATTTATCAAAAAAGAATTAACACTTAAGGTAATTGAGAATCCACAAAAGTCTGAAAACAGTAATGTAATTTTTGCATCACTTAAACAAGTTATATTAGAAAAAAGAGCACAAAAAGATGCAGAATTTATTAATAAGATAAATGTTGATGATATTTTGAAAGGCAAAGTAACTTCAATCCTTAAAACAGGTATCGTAATTGATGTTGATGGATATAGTGCATTCGTTCATTCATCACAGTTATCGTGGAAGCCAATTAAAGATATATCAAAAGAATTTAAAGTTGGCGAAGTATATGACTTTTTAGTATTAGAAGTTAATAGGGCAACAAACAAAGCGATAATCGGGCATAAAGAGTTAACGGAGACCCCAATACAATTAGCACAGAAAAAATACAGTGTCGGTGATGTTGTAAATGGGGAAGTAGTAAAAGTATTTGAATACGGTGCCATGGTTAGACTTGACGAAAATATTGATGGTCTAGTTCATATTTCAGAACTATCAAATAGGTATTTAAAAGATGCAAATGAAGTCATCAAAGTAGGTGACAAAGTAGATGTTAAGATTTTAAATTTTGACAATAACAGAATTAAATTATCTATTAAAGCATTAATGACAAATACTGACGCAGATGCAAAAACAAACGAAAATACAGAGAAGAAATCAACAAAGAAACAACAACCAGAACAAAGTGAATGGCGTAGTGATGTTCAATCTTCAGCAACAATCGGAGATTTGTTCAAAGATTTAGAAGAGAAGAAATAGTTTATTTTATTAAATTATAATTTAGCAAAAGTACAAATAAATATAAGTCTTATATTCTCAAAGTATAGGACTTTTTTTTGTGGTTGAATTCTTATGAGTTACTTCTTAAAGGTGTGTACCCGATACCACCATTTACTTCATTAGCCTTTGTTAAATACATAAACGCACTTGGATCTAATTTTAGTATTGTTGATTTAACTATGTTAATTTGTCTTTTTCTAACTACACAAAGTAAGATATTTTTTTCTGTTTTTGTATAGTGCCCAGTTCCATGAATAATAGTTACACCACGCTTTACTTTCTCAACAAGTTCATCAGCAATCTCATTTTGTTTTGAAGAGATTATATGGAATACAATCGAAGTTTGGAATCCAGACTGAATTATATCTGCCATTTTAGATGTTGCAATTAATGATATAAATGAATAAATAATCGGTGATAGAACTGCTATTAACTTATCATTTAAGTTCATAGTTGCTTTGTTTGCTTCAATTTGCAAGATACCAAAAATACCTGACAATAAAACGATTATACAGTCGCAAGCGAAAATCCACCATTGAGGATCTGCAGTAGAGTTGTACTTATATATAATTTTCCCAACGATATCTGTGCCACCCATTGATGTATTTGATCGCAACATTAAACCCAAACTGACACCAGCACCAGCACCACCGACAATTGCTTCAAGTAGTTTGATTGCATTGCTGTTCCCCGAAACATCAAACTTAGGGAATAAAGGTCTTGGCAAAGTATTTAGATATTTAAACAATGCCATCATTGCACCAAATAGTGAAACGCAGATGAAAGTGTTAAGTGCAAATTTTTTATTCAATAAAATAAATGCTGGAATTAACAACGGTAAATTTAGTAAGAAAATTAAGAAACCATCATTTGTGAAAAGTTTGTACAAATTAAGTAAATGGGGATTTGTAGGTATGTGTTTTGTTGTCTTAATAATTACTTGGCTAATAAGCAATGCAAACCCACTTAGTCCACCAGGTGCAAACTCATTTTCTGCTAGGAATACGTAAGTAAAGAAAGCCCTAATAAAAGAAAGTAAAATTAAAAACAAATAGAATTTAGTTAAGTTTAATGCAATGTTGTTGCGTCTTGCTATTTTCTGTTTTTTAATTGAAATCTCATTAGTAGATTTGGCAGAGTTGTCTGAAATTGTATCATTTGTTTCTGTTTCAATAGTATTTTGTGTTTCTATTAATTCTTTATCTTCACTCATTTTTTACCACCCAAAGGATATAACTAGATTGTAAACTTTAATTGAGTAATTCTCAATTGTTTATATATATTTTAAATAAATTAGTTATAAAAATTGTTTTAAATTCGGTGCAGTTATACTGTTAAATTTAATTGTTAATAATATATATATGTGGTAAAATGTTTGACATGGCTCAGCAATTCCTATGCTAAAGGATATTTAGTAAGAATTGTTGTTATATATGGAGGCAGTCATGAATATTATTGATGTTTTAGAAAAAGAAGGTATGAAACAAGATTTACCTAAAGTTTCTATTGGAGACCAAGTTAAGGTTTTTGTTAAGGTTGTTGAAGGAAATAGAGAACGTATCCAAACATATGAAGGAACAGTCATTTCTTTAAAACATGGTGGAATTAGACAGACTATGACAGTTAGAAAGGTCGCTTTTGGAGTTGGTGTTGAAAGAACATTCCCAATTCATTCACCAAGAGTAGATAAGATAGAAATCGTAAGACATGGAAAAGTAAGAAGAGCAAAATTATATTATTTAAGAGAGAAGACTGGAAGAGCAGCAAAACTTAAAGAAATAAGATAATTGAGGTCAATATGAAAAGAAAACTCACAACTGTTTTTTTTACAATTTGTATCGTATTGATTGGCTTATTCTCTTTAGTTGCGTGTAATCAAATTGATACAAAGACTGATTATATTAAAAACGGTGGATTTGAAAATTTAACAGATAGCGATAAAAAATTTGAGAATTGGACTTTCTTAGATTCCAATACAGGTAATTTAAAAATATCTAGTCCAGGATCAGAAGATAAGACAATAAACAATCAAAGTTTTGGAAAGAAATATTTAACACTTGATAATGGTAAAGATAAAACAAAGACATATCATTCACAAATTTTCCAAAAAACAAAGGTTAAAAAGAACCACTATTACAGATTAAAGATTTCATATCGTTACGAACTTGAAAAAGATAATCCTAGTGCTAATATAACAAAAGAAGCACACTTGCTTTTTAATGGTGGTGCAGCAAAAGTAGAGTTGCCAGCAAATGATAAATGGCAAGAAACTGAGATTATAGTTAAAGCTAAATCAAGAGACTTTATACTTGGAATATGTTTGGGAAGTGAAAATAGCAAGACGAAAGGTAAACTTCATGTTGACAACGTATCAATGCACGAAACCAAGTTGGGTAAAAACGAAGCGGGTAAAGTTGTAAATGTTGCTTCTAATAGTAAAAGTGGCGTTAAATATAACACAAAGAATGTACAAGGAATCATCTTGATTGTATTCGCAAGTTTATTGACAGTGACAATCGTTGTTACAGCATATGTATTCTTGAGAAGACTATACAATAAGAAAGAAGCATTTAATGATTTCAAACCGGTTATAAACCCAGATAAAAATCCAAATGCATCTGCACATTTAAATAAGTATCAACTAATATATATAGCAATCATATTAGGTGCGGTCGCATTATTAGTAAGACTTATCGTAGTATTTACAACTTTTGGTTTTGGTAAAAATATGATGGATTTCTTTGATTTATCTAAATCAATTTCAAAGACACAAGATTTAACATCGTATTATCTAAATAATAAAAGTTCAAATTATGCCCCAGGATTCTTATATTTAGCATCCATTTTAGGAGCATTTAATTTAAAGAAAGCAACTGACTTCTCAATTTTAGTTAGAATGATTAATGTACTTTTTGATGTAGCAATTGTTCTAATAATTTATTTCTACGGAAGAAAAAAAGTAGGGAATAAGCTTTCAACAATTTATAGTGCATTATATGCTTTATTGCCACTAACATTCATATTCTCATCTATGTCAAATGTATTTACAAGTATAACGATTTGCTTCTCGTTAGTACTAATTATACTGGTTGTCGAAAAGCAATATATCGCATTTTATAGTGTGTTACCGTTTGCAATAATATTTGATTTAAGAGTAATGGCAATACTTCCAGTAATAGTTGTAGGGTTAGTTTTTGATTATATTAAGGATGAGCCTGGAATTGCTAGATTTACAAAAAATAGAGCAGTAATTGTCTTTGGAGTTTTAACTACATTTATTTTGGTTTATATATTAACTTTACCAATAGCAATTAAACAAATTCAAGCTAAGGATGCGTTCTACGGATATAAAGCAGTCGCAAATGTAATGATGAACACAAATACATTTGTAATTAACTCGCTAAATCTATATGCACTTGCTGGAATGAATGGAGAAGATATTGTAAAGAGTACTAAGATACTAAATATAATATTTATTTTAGTCTTTGAGATATTTGTATTGTCATTATACCTAGGCAAGAAAAATAGATTAGATTTATTTTTATTAAGTGCATTAACATATTCAGTTATGGCAATTTTAACAATGAAGGTAGATTACACTTATTTAATTCTTCCAATTGCATTGTTAATGATCCACACAATGATTTCTGGGGATAGACGTTTATATTTTGTATTTGCAATCTTTGCTTTTGTCTCAATTGTAAATATCGCACAAATTATAAATCTATCGCACTTTGTTGGAGGGAAACTTGAAACGATACAACAATCAAAATTGGCATTATTTGATGAAAAAGATCCATTCATGATTTTCTTCTCAATAATAACTATTCTTACATTGCTATATTATATGTATGTTTCATATTCAATAAGTGTAAACAGAAAGATAGTTGATATTAAGCCTATGAATTCAAATATCATTAAATATTTTGGCAGAAAAATAGACGCTATAAAACAGTATAATAAAGATCAAAAAGAAAAGAGGATGGCAAAAATTAATTAATTGATTTTTGCCTGAAATCTTCTAACAAGATCTAAATCTAATTTTTCAAAGATTATATTTGCGTTAAAATCATCAGCGATTGATACTTTAGATTCGTTATTAACTGTCCAGAGTAGTATTGGAAGTTTGTCAACATATTTTTTTAAATATTTTGTAGCTTTATACTTTGGATTAAGTGCTCTTACATCGTATGAGATGAAATCTGGATTGCTATTATTAAGAACTCTAAGTTTACCAAAATAATTCATAACGAAACACTTTTCGAGTTTACCGAATTGCCAAGTAACCAACTGACCACAAAATCTGTCTGAATGTTTTTTTAAATACTTTACCGCTCCAAAATTAAAGGAGTGAAATGCAACATTGCCAGAATATTCTTGTGTTTCAATATTTGCGATTTTTTCAATAGAATTATCATTTAAATTTAACCCCTTAATTTCACATAATATACCAGTCTGTGATCTTATTAAATCAAGTACTTCTTGATAAGTGGGTATAGTTTCATTTACATTTTTAAATTTAAGTTCTTTTAGTTCACTTAGTGTGCAATCTTTAATTTGTTTTCTAATGTTGAACATTCTTTTTAGAGTATAATCATGGAAAACAATAAGTTTTTTGTCCTTAGTTAATTGCACGTCTAATTCAATATTAAATCCATTATCAATTGCATTTTTAAAAGCAGATAGTGAATTTTCTGGAACTGATTCGTTGTGCAAACCACGATGTGCAATTGGTGTTTTAATTAACCAATTTAAATCCATATTTCCCCACCAAGATATTATTTATTGATAAAAGTCTATGCTTAAATTATAATAATGTCAATACTCAAAAAAAACAGAGGTACAACTTGTACAAGAAGAACATAAGGAATTTTTGCATAATTGCTCACATAGATCACGGTAAAAGTACTTTAGCTGATAGATTAATAGAAAAAACGCAAACTGTCGCTCAGAGAGATATGACATCTCAGATTCTGGACAATATGGATATCGAAAAGGAGCGAGGAATAACAATTAAATTGCAAACATGTAGAATGCAATACCGCTATAAAGATGAAGATTATATTCTAAACTTAATCGACACACCAGGGCACGTAGACTTTACATATGAAGTATCAAGATCATTAGCAGCGTGTGAGGGAGCATTGCTTGTAGTAGATGCTACACAAGGTATTGAGGCACAAACACTATCGAATTTATACCTTGCTTTAGAAAATGACCTAGAAATTATTCCAGTAATAAATAAAATAGATTTACCCTCTGCTGACGTAGAAGGTGTAAAAAAGGAAATAGAAGACGTAATAGGTATAGATACAACAAATTGTCCGTTGGTATCAGCAAAAGAAGGTTTAGGAATTGAATCACTAATTGAAGCAATAATTGAACACATTCCACCTCCAAAAGGGGAAAAGAATGAAAAATTAAAAGCATTAATATTTGACAGTTTTTATGATAATTACCGTGGAGCAATTTCAATGGTAAGAGTTTTTGATGGGTCAGTAAAAGTTGGCGATGTAATAAAGATGTTTGCGACTCAGAAAAAATTTGAAGTTGTTGAAGTTGGTTTTTTTACTCCTAAAATGTCAGAGTGTAACGAACTGAAAGCAGGCGATGTAGGATATATAGCAGCAAGTATAAAAAATGTTGCAGATACAGCAGTAGGGGATACAATTACACTAGCAACTGACCCTGCAAGCCAAGCACTGCCTGGATACAAAAAGTCTACGCCAATGGTATATACTGGAATTTTCCCTGCAGATGGTGCAAAATATGATGACTTAAAAGAAGCATTGCTCAAATTGCAATTAAACGATGCTTCATTAGTTTTTGAGCCAGAAGTATCAAAAGCCTTAGGCTTTGGTTTTAGATGTGGTTTTTTAGGTTTGTTGCACATGGATATTATTCAGGAAAGAATCGAAAGAGAGTTTGATTTAAAAATCATTACAACCGCTCCTAGCGTTTCATACAAGGTCAAAAAGACAAATGGGGAGGAGATTGTGGTTGAAAATCCGACGTCTTTGCCTACACCAAACAACATTGAATATATTGAAGAACCTGTTGTAAAAGCAACAATATATACACCTCCAGAATATGTTGGTGTCATTATGGAACTTTGCCAAGATAAACGAGGTGTAATGGTTGACATGTCATATATCGACAGCCGAAGGGTATCAATAATCTATTTAATGCCGTTAAACGAAATAGTTTACGACTTTTTTGATTTGCTTAAATCTAGAACAAAAGGATTTGCATCACTTGATTATGAAATGTCTGGATATAAAAAAAGCGATTTAATCAGATTAGACATACTAATTAACAATGAAGTTTGTGATGCACTTTCATTAATAACACATAAAGATAGGGCATATGCTAAAGGTAGAGCAATTGCCGAAAAGTTACGAAATGTAATACCACGTCAATTGTTTGAGATACCAATTCAGGCAGCAATAGGGTCAAAAATAATTGCCAGAGAAACAGTGAGGGCTGTGAGAAAAGACGTACTTGCTAAATGTTATGGTGGAGATATCACTAGAAAAAAGAAACTTCTTGAAAAGCAAAAAGAAGGCAAAAAAAGAATGAGAAAGATTGGATCTGTTGAAATCCCAAGTGATGCATTTGTAACGATATTAAAAATTTCGGATGATGAATAAAGGATCAATATATATCCATATACCTTTTTGCAAATCAAAGTGCACATACTGTTCTTTTAATTCAGTTACAGAATTAAAAGATATTGACGTTTATGTTGATAAATTAATTTCTGAAATTAAAAACACCGATACAGATTTAGAAATTAATACAATATATTTAGGAGGTGGCACGCCGTCTATACTTGGCGAAAATCAAATAAGAAAAGTATTTGACGCAATTTCAAAATTTAAAATTTCAACCAATTCTGAAATAACTATTGAAGTGAATCCAGAGTCGGTTAATGAGGATAAATTGAAATTATATCAATCGCTTGGCATTAATCGGATTAGTGTTGGTATTCAATCCTTAGATGATGATGAATTAAAAATAATGAATCGCTTACATAACTCAAATGATGCAATTGAAAAAATTAAATTAATAAGTAAATATTTTGATAACATTGCTTGTGATTTGATATTAGGATTAAAGAAGAATGTTCAAATATTAGACTGGATTAAATTTTTATCAAACTATGTTAAATCGTTTTCTATATATTTATTGTCCTTTGATGAAAAGGCAAAATTAAATCCTAAAACCGCATATATTGTTCAAAACGAAGATGATTGTATTGACATTTATGACGATGTAGTTCGTCAATTAAAACGTCTTGGATATGAAAGATATGAAGTGTCTAATTTTGCTAAAAAAGATTTTAAATCAAAACATAATGCAAATTATTGGGAAAGGGGTACGTACTTTGGCTTTGGAGCAGGGGCACACTCATATATTGCAGAAAAAGAGTTAAGAATTGAAAACTCTTCAGATATTACTCAATACCTAAATGACAAAGGAAAAAGTGATAAAAAATTAAGCAAAATTGAAATTACTGAGGAAAGAATCATGTTAGGTCTAAGAACAAATGTAGGCATTAATATTAAAGATGTTTCAGATTTCGTGAGAAAAAAATATGTAGGATACTATTATATTAATGGTGAAAATTTTATATTAAATGATGAAGGTCTAAAGATCATGAATATGATTTGTGTTGATGTAATTGATGAATTTTCTGAGGTTAAATTTCATTGATATGAGGTGTTTAATTTGCTATTATTTACACAGTGGAGAAAACAATGGTTATAGATTTAAAAAATAATTCTAAGAACAAAATTGCGCCACTTGCCTTAATCGCAACCCCTGGAGCAAGAGAACTAGCCAAATTAATTGATGGTTGGTTAAAACAATGGCTAAAAAAAGATCTAGACGATAGAGATACTTTTATTTTAGATTCAGATTGTCCAAGATTTACAAACGGTGAAGCAAAAGGAATAGTTTTTGATACTGTAAGAGGCAAAGATTTATATGTCATTTGCGACCCTTACAATCATGGAATTACTTACAACATGTATGGAAAAGAAATTCCAATGACACCAGATGAACATTATGCAGATTTAAAAAGACTACTTGCAACAACTACAGGTAAGCCAAATAGAGTAACAGTAATCATGCCAATGTTATATGGTGGAAGACAACATAGAAGAAGTGCAAGAGAATCACTTGACTGTGCAGTTATGTTACATGAGTTGCAAGCTATGGGCGTTAAGGATGTCATTACCTTTGATGCACACGATGATAGAGTTCAAAATGCTGTCCCATTAATGGGATTTGATAATTATTATCCACATTACCAAATCTTAAAAAAACTATCTAAACATTTTCCAGATGTTCAGTTTAATAAGGATAAAATGATGATCATTTCTCCTGATGAAGGAGCAATGAATAGGAATATTGCTTATGCAACAAATTTAGGTCTTGACTTGGGAATGTTTTATAAGAGAAGAGATTATACAAGAATTATAAATGGTAGAAACCCAATTATCTCTCATGAGTATATTGGTAGTTCAGTTATGGGAATGGATGTATTTGTAGCTGATGATATTATAGCGACAGGTGATTCAATTCTTAAGTTATCTTATGAGATCAAAGAAAAAGGAGCAAAGAGGGTATTCCTCTCATCAACATTTGCTTTGTTTACAGAAGGTCTTGCAAAATTTGATAAGGCGTATGAAGAAAAAGCATTTGACGGATTGTTCTCAACAAATTTAACATATCGTATTCCAGAGTTATCTAAAGCAAAATGGTTCTATGAAACTGATATGTCTAAATATCTTTCATATATTATTGCAGCTTCTAACTATCAAATTTCTGCAACGAAACTTCTTAGTCCAATTGAAAAAATTGAAAAACTTATGGGGAAAATAAACAACAAAAATTAGGAGGATAACTTGAAAATATCTTGGCTTGGTCATTCTGCTTTTAAATTAGAAGAGAGCACAGGCACAACATTAATTTCTGATCCGTATTCACCGAAACTAGGATTAAAGTTACCACAAATGAATGCTGACGTAATAAGCGTTAGTTGTGAAAATTGTTTTAATTCGTATACTGCAGACATTGAAGGAAATCCAACAATAATTAGACGACCTGGAACATATGAAATGGAAGGAATACATATATTTGGATTTTCTGAATCACAGTTAAATAAATCTAATACAAAAAATGTTATATATAAATATCGTTTAGATGGTGTTGATGTATGTCATATGGGAAATATAAGTTCTGAATGTACAACGCTATTGGTTGAAACTTTGGCTCCAATTGATGTATTATTAATTCCAGTTGGGGGTCATGATGTAATTGATGCTGATTTGGCAAAAGAATATATAGAAAAGTTAATGCCAAGCGTTGTCATCCCAATGAAATATAGAGATAAAGAAGCAAATTATACATTAAATAAATTACATGATTTCCTTGAATTATTTGATGAAAAAGATATCATTTATTCAGATACAAAAACAGTCGAATTCGACAGATACAAAGTAGATTCAGAAGAAACAAAAGTTTTAATTTTAGAAAAGAATATTTAGTTGGAGGCATATGGTTAACTTAGAAGGATTGGATTCAAAAAATATTTTTGAATTGCGTTTAATTGCAAAAGAACTTGGAATACAGTCGGCAA
The DNA here is from genome assembly GCA_963532875.1 of uncultured Clostridia bacterium. GTDB lineage: Bacteria > Bacillota > Clostridia > Christensenellales > CAG-917 > CAUTUX01. Next base: position 14,207 of record CAUSLO010000020.1, read on the forward strand.
CAAAGTATAAAAAATCAGAACTAATTGACAGAATAATTAAAGTAAATTCAAAGGTAATTCAAAATGAATTGCCTGCTAAGGTTGTGTCAGAAAGTACCCCAAAGAAAGAAACCGAACATGAGGAAAAAGTTTTTGAAACTGCTGGACAACTTGAAATAATGCACAGCGGTTATGGCTTTTTAAGATGTAAATCTGCAGATGGTTCAAATGAAGATATTTATGTTAGTTTACAAAAAATAAAGTCTTTTAAACTTAAGAATGGAGATTTTGTTGTTGCAAACTGCAAACATACAATTGATTCAAAGCAACCTGCATTGACAGATGTCATTTCAATTAATGGAATGAAATTTGAAGATATTAAAAACAGAGTAGAATTTGATAATCTAATACCTATATACCCTAATTCCAGATTAGTATTAGAATCATCTACATCATCAACTGATTTTGCTATTAGATGTATTGATCTTGTCGCTCCTATAGGTAAAGGTCAAAGAGCAATGATTGTTGCACCACCTAAAGCTGGTAAAACCACGTTACTGAAATCTATCGCAAATGCAATTTCAACAAATTATCCAGACGTTGAGTTAATTGTTTTATTAATAGATGAAAGACCTGAAGAAGTTACAGATATGCAAAGATCAATAAAAGGTAGTGTTGTATATTCAACATTTGATGAATTACCAGAGAATCATACAAAGACGGCAGAAAAGTTGTTAGAAGCCGCTAAACGAAAAGTTGAAATGGGTAAAGATGTTGTAATTTTGATGGACAGTTTAACACGTCTAGCAAGGGCATATAACTTAACAGTTCCACCAACCGGAAGAACACTATCTGGTGGTATTGACCCTGGGGCTTTGCATTCTCCAAAGAGATTTTTTGGTAGTGCAAGAAATATAGAAAATGGCGGTTCTTTGACGATTATTGCGACTGCATTAGTTGATACTGGTAGTAGAATGGATGACGTCATTTTTGAAGAATTTAAAGGTACAGGAAATATGGAAATTCATTTAAGTAGGAACTTAAGTGAGAAAAGAATATTCCCAGCAATTGACTTAGCAAAGTCTGGAACAAGAAAAGAAGAATTATTACTCTCAAAAAGTGAATTAGAATCTACTTGGTTTATTAGAAAACTGTTAACAGATAACCCAGATGCAATTCAATTATTACTTAAGATGATAGTTAAGACCAAAACAAATAAAGAGTTCATTGACACTTTAATGTCTCAGATTAATGCATTGAAAGAAAAAGGATTTGATACACCAAAGAATAATTAAACTGTGTGATATCTTTTTGATTTAATTAACCCTAAATTAATAAAGGCACTTAATGGTAAATTAAGAAATAGAGTAGTAGGAATGATTATACTTGCAATTAAATGATATTTGTTTGTCATTATGTCAATTTTCTTAACAAAGAAAGCTATGATAATTGCAACACCAATAAAATTTAAAGAAATAATAGTTCGCAACAGTAGCGATAGTTTGAAATTATATCTATCTCTCACACGCTTATTTGGATTTGCCAAATAACTTACAATTGGAGCCAAAGCAAGTAGTAATGAAAGAATACTTATTGGCATAAAATATACATAACTAATATTTTTATAAAGCGATACCCAATAAATCGCAATTTCAACAGCAACAATAAAGAAGAATATGAAAGCCAAATCACGCTTAATTCTATTTACAAACAAGAAATTCAAGTCATAAAATTCAGCAGAGTTCTTCTTATCATATGGCCTAAGTTTAAAACCATTACTATATAAATCTATTTTAATATCAGAATGAAATGATTCATTTTCTTCTTCTGCATCATTAAGTTCAATTTCTTGCTCACTTAATTTCTGATAAAAAAGTTTGTAGTTTTGATCGTTGCGTTCATAATCAAATTTTGCTGCTTTATCGCCATGCATTCTCAAGTTGTCTAGTTGAGTTCTTGGTTTGATTTTCTGTTGTTTTTCTGGCTTCTTTTCAGTTTGTTCTTTTAGGCGTTCACTTAATTCTTTAAGTGTCATTCTTGGAGTAGAGTCTTCTGGTACATCCAAATCGTCAATGGTCATTTGTTTTCTTTCAACATACACAGGTTTCTCAACCTCAATAATTTTTTCTTGTATTATAGGTTTTTCAATTTCAACTATTTTCTCTTGAATTACTGGCTTAATAACTTCTTTTTCAATGTATATTGGCTTTTCAACCTCAACAATTTTTTCAACAATTCGATCTTTATAAATTACTTTAGGTTTTTCGCTTTTTTCTTTTTTTGAATAAGGGCGTAACTCATTTGGATCAAACGGTGGGGTATCGTTGTTTAGATTAAATTCATCCGAAGAAACTAAGTTATCTAGGATAGTTCTTGAGAACTCATATTTTTGAATTTCTTTTTTTAGGAACTCTCTTCCCTTATCAGTTAATTTATAGTATCGTCTTGTAGCACCACTTGTATCGTTGCTGTCACCCATAGTAGAGGAGACTAAACCGTCTTCTTCTAATCTGTTTAATTTATTATAAACAGTGGCTGATTTTAATTTATATACACCAAGAGTGTTGGTTTCAATTTGTTTAAGAATATCATATCCATAGCCACCATTTTTAACTAGGGTATTTAAAATGATAATTGTTACGTTACCTCTTATAATGTCGCTATTGACTGATGACATGTCCATATCAAAATTATAGATTTGATACAAAAAAAAGTCAATTTTAGAAGACTTTAGCCTTAAAATTATTTTTCACGGCATTATTTATCATAATCAACCATCTCTGATGCTATTTTTCTTCTTTCTTCGTTTGTTGTTACATAATGTTTAACAGTTGTATTAACGTCTTTATGTCCAAGAACATCGGCTACAAGATATATATCATTTGAAGCATTATATAAATTTGTTCCAAATGTTGATCTAAATTTATGAGGCGAAATATTAAGCAAAGGGAGTGCAATTTCAGAATATTTCTTAACAATTGACTGAATGGCTCTTGCTGACAATCTATTTTGCTTTAGTGAAACAAAAAGTGCATCTGGTATTTTTTCAGTGTCTAAATCTTTAATCATGTCTTCACGTTCTGTATTGATGTATACATCAAGCGTTTCTTTAACTTTGTCATTAAAATAAAGTATTTGCTCGTTTCCACCCTTGCGAATAACTTTAAATTGTTTTTTTTCTAAATCTATATCATGAATATTTAGTCCGACACATTCACTAATTCGTATTCCTGTGTATAGTAATAAAGTAAAAATTGCGATATCTCTATTTTTCGTTTTGATTGCAAAACTATATTCTTTTTTTGTCAATCCATAGCCTGATTCAACAACATCAAGTAAACTTAGTGTTTCTTCATTAGTTAATCGTACAATTTCTTTTTTTCTCAATTTTGGATTTTTTATTTTATTTGTAATATTATTTGGAATTTTTTCTTTGTTATAAAAATATTTAAATAAGTTTCTAATTGCAGATAATTTTCTAGATTTCCCATATTCATTGTTAGTTACTTGTTTCCCATTTGTAGAGTATAGCGATAGATAAGATAGGAACTGTTCTATATGTGTAATTGTAATCTTATTTAAAAAATCTACTGATAAATCAGTAATGACTATATTCTTAAATCCTAGAATTTCGCTTTTAAGAAATTCAAAAAAAATCTTTAAGTCATGAGCATAATTTAGACGAGTAAGCGTTGTAGTATTTTGTTCGATGCCTATAAAAAATTCAGAACAAAACTGTGGCAATTCTGTTAGCAATTCTTTAATTTTTAAAGTGTTATTAATTTCTCTTTCCTTATAATAATTCACAAGTAAATACTAACACATACTAATCAAATGTTTTAGATAGTTCTGTTAAAATTTTTTTTCGTTTTGATAATTTACAAAACTCATCACGAATATCAATATTGATAAGGTTTAAATTTGTTAATGACTTTTTCAAACTTCCAACTAATGGGATCCCTATAAACCAGATAATCAAAGACTGTGATATAAAGATTTCCATGAAAACAATCCAATAAGTAATTTTTTCCCCTGTTAATAGAAAAATAGTTGGGACTAGAAGTGCATTTAAAATTATAGGAGGCAAACTTGCTAAAAAAATTCTTTTTCTTAATAAGTAAGTCAATAGAGACGCAATTCCAGTTGCAACTGTTCCTATTGTCATATCAAGTGCAAAAAACGGTGAGAAGGCATTTGTTGCTAAGCATCCAATAATTAAGCCAGGTATTGCTTCAGGCATTATTATTGGCAACAAAGTTAGAGCTTCCGAAATTCTAAATTGTAATTGACCGTATGTTAGATTGACTACATTCATTGCCATTGACGACACAAAGTATATCGCAGCAATTAAGCCAGAAAAGGCTATAAATTTTATTCGCTTTCTCAAATTGCACCTCGGTTTTTTTATTTTGGGTTTCCGACACCAATGGCTAAATTTTACAACATTTAAAAAATATTGCAAAAGAATAAGATAACTAATAAAGTTATAGCATGAGCACACAAGAAAAACCGTATAACGTTTGGGCAAAAATAATGCTTAAAGATAAAATACTTAACGACTGCGTTTATGAAGGTTTAAATAAAGTTTCATTTGATAGCATTTTGAAAATGCTTCAAGTGGTATGTGAAAAATTAGACTTATCTTGTCCAGTATTACTAGAAACACAAATAAAGCATATTAAAAAATTTAGAAGGTTTTCATTTCTTCCAAGCGATTTTATGGAGTCAATTAATTTTACGAGATTTGACATTGAGTTATTTAGATGAATAATGAACTAATTAATTACGTTAATAAAAATAATATAGTCGAGTTCGAAGTCGTAAAAGGTGATAACTTTAGAATTACTCAATCAAAAGATATTCTTGTTTTAAATCCAAAAGCAAATCTAATAGACATATTAGAGAACAAAAAAATAGAATATATAAATATTTCAAAGAATCTAATTCACATAATAAAGCAACCACTAACAATGAGAGAGACCTTTGGTTATTATGACTTATTAGAAATATTAGAGATTTTACATTCTCCAGAAGGTTGTAGTTGGGATAAAGCACAAACACATAAAAGTCTACGTAAAAATTTAATAGAAGAAACATATGAACTACTAGAAGCACTGAATAATTCAAATATTGAAAATATTGTTGAGGAATTAGGCGACTATATTTTACAAGCAGTTTTTCACATTAATATTGCAGAAGAGCAAAGAGAGTTTAAAGAGTTGGATGTATATACAAGACTCTGCAAAAAATTAATTTCTAGACATACACATATATTTGGTAAAGATAAAGCACATACACCTTCAGCAGCTCTTGAGTTTTGGAATAAGGCAAAAGAGGTAGAAAAAGGAACTTTATCTAAAACCGAAAAAATTAATAAACTATGCGAATGCTTGCCAAGCCTTATATATGCAGAAAAAATAATAAAGATATTTGAAGACGAATTAAAAGTCGCGGATGAATTAATACTTAAAAAAAATATAACAGAAAACATTGAAAAGAAGAATACTAATTTTGGAGAGTTAATATTCAAAATAGTGATACTTTCTGAACATTTGCATTGTAGTGTAGAAGATGAATTAAACACATATGTTCAAACATTTATAAAGGTACAAATATTTAAAGAAATTTTAAAAAATAAATTTAATACAAATTTATCTATAGAACAAATAAAAGAAATTTATAAAAAAGAAATTTATGATTTAAGTATTAAAGATTTAATTAAGTTGATAGAAAATGAAAATTGGAAACCTAGAACTTAAAAACGATATTTTTTCAGCACCTATGGCAGGATATTCAGAAGCAGGGTACAGATATCTTGCTGGGATTTTTGGTGCAGCTCTAACTTATACAGAAATGATTTCAGTTAAGGCACTTGTTTACGATAATGCGAAAACAAAATTATTGATGCATAAGCATAAAAACGATAAGATTCCATGTGCTGTTCAGTTGTTTGGTTCCGATCCAGAATTTTTTTATAAAGCGTGTCTTAATAATCAATTTGAAAAATTTGAGCTAATCGACATCAATATGGGATGTCCTGTAAGAAAAATATTTTCTAACGGCGAAGGTTCTAAACTTTTAGAAAATCCAGAATTAGCTGGAGAAATTGTTAAAGCAACAATTGAAGGGGCTAAAAAGCCTGTTACAGTAAAAATGAGAAGCGGGATAAGTAATGATATTTTAGCATTTGACTTAGTTAAAAGTGTTATTAAATCGGGCTGTAGTGCGATAACAATTCATCCAAGATCACGCAATCAAATGTATCAAGGACTAGCAAATCATGAAATCAGTAAGGCTATTAAGAAAATTAGTACTGTGCCAGTAATCGTTAGTGGCGATATAGTTGATAAAGAATCATATGAAAGAATTAAGTATTTCACTAAGTGTGATGCGTTTATGATAGGTAGGGCTTCTATAGGTAATCCACAAATCTTTAGTACTTTGACAAATACACAAAAACCATTTACTCAATATGAATCAATTCAAAAACACATAGAAATATTAAGAGAATATTTGCCAGAACTTGTTGTAGTTAATTTAATCAAAATAAATTTGTGTCACTACATAAAAGGATTTCCAAACACAAAAGATCTAAAGAAAAAAATATTTAAGTTAAGAGCTTTTGAAGATTTAAATGAACTACTTCAAAAAGATATTAAAGATTTGTTTACAACTATATATTGTTAACTTTTGGTGCAAATGAAGTGTGATACTTGACATTATATGTTTATTGCCTTTTTTAATAAAAAATAAAATCATAACAAAATTTGATTTGTCATAAATAATCACCCTTCTTTGACAGTTATGTAAATAATTAACACCTCCCACTTTGTAAATTTTT
>CAUSLO010000021.1:0-20991 GCA_963532875.1 uncultured Clostridia bacterium
ATTATTTGGGGCGTTTTTTATGAATTGTATAGTTGTTTGAGTTGGGAACTCTTTATTTTAATAGAGATGCAACTTCCTTATCCCCATCTCTTACAAACATTACATTCTTCCAATTAATTTTAATCTTAAATTCTTTTGATTTTTTACTAAACGTCAGTTTTGTCTTTCTCTGTAAAGTTATAGTTGTCTCAGAACTTTTTAATTTTAAGAAGTTTTTAGTTCCTAATTCATTGCTTCCGAATGTATACTTTAAAAGCGATTTGTCCCCATCCTTGAAAATATCTGAATAATTTAATCCTATCTCTCGACCTTCTGGATATTGATTGTTATATAACTCTTGTACTTTTAAATCATCAAATTTTGGATAAAATACTTTATTTTTCGCATCGTATTCGCCAAGTCCATTTTTTACTACTAAATTTGGTTTTGTAGCAATGACTGCGGTTGCAATAACTAAAGGTAAAGTAATAAGTAATAAAAATGAAATTATGCTTGTCATAATAACTTGATAAAGTTTTTTCGGAACAATTCTCATACTAACTCCCTTTAATTTGAAATTTAATAGACATTATTCTCAGACAGTATTTGATTGTTTTGTCGTTTTTGCTTAAGTACATGCCACTTATAACTAATTTGAACGACCTTCTTAACTAAATTTTACCATTTTTAAATATATAAATTTTTGAAATGTCCTAAAAGTTCATTAAATCGTACTGTGTAACTGACCCCTCTATTTTGCTTTGAATGCCTTAATTTTTTAGCAGCCTTCCCATTAAAGTGCTAATGCACCAAAAATAAATTGTTGGTTGTATGGGGATTTTTTGACTTTTGAGAGAGATTTATGATTATTCGACGCTGATTATGTAGTGGTAATGATTTTGACCACCGCTTAAAACTGAAACTTCGATGTCGTCAAATTCTTGAGTTAATTTGGTCGAAAGTTCCTCGCCTTCGCTTCTTGACATCTCTTTGCCGAAGTAGATTGAGATTACAGAATGATCGTCGAATATTTTCTTGATACTTTGAAACGCAACTTCATTTACATCATCACCTCTAGCGAGTAAGGTTTTACCCGAGACTGCTATGTAGTCGCCTATTTTTACGCTCATGTGGTTCATGCGGACGTCTCTAACCGCTTTTGTTATTTCAATAGTTTTCATTCCATCAAAAGATGCTGTCATGTTTTTCTCGTTTTCTGTTGGGGTACTTTCTTCGTTATAGGCGAGCATTGCTGAGATACCTTCTGTAGGCGTTGTTGTTGGGATTACGATTACATTTGATTTGACTAAGTCTTTTGCTTGGTTTGCTGCCAAAATTACATTTCCATTATTAGGTAATATATATACGTTTTTAGCATTAACTTTTTTAATTCCGTCTAGCATTGAATTAACACTTGGATTAAATGTTTGACCGCCAGAAATTGTATGGGTAACTCCAAGTTCTTTGAAAATGTTTTCAAATCCATCGCCTGGGCAAATGGCTATTATTGCATTCTCTTTTAGTTCTTTAGGTTCTTGTTCATATTTAGCAATAATTTTTCTATGTTGTTGCATCATGTTTTCAATTTTTAAATCGTCTAATTCGCCGAGTTCTAACGCTGCCTTTAATGCTTGATCTGGGTTGTTTGTGTGTACGTGAGTTTTAATTAATTCTGGGTTTGCAATTACTAAAACGCAATCTCCAATACTCATTAAGTATTCTTCGTAGCGTTGGATGTCGCTTGTTGTAACGTTGTTATTAAGATGAACGATAAAATATTCTGTACAGTACTGAAATGTTATATTTTCGTAGTCGTTTTCTAAAATATCTTCTTCTTTTGCTAGTTTACCAATTACATTTAATTTCTTCTCGCCCTCTTCATATCTTGTGTATTCTTTGCCAGATAAAGCGTATAACATCCCTTCAAAGATTATTATTAATCCCCTACCACCAGCGTCTACAACGCCCGCCTTAGCGAGAATTGGCAACATATCAGGTGTTTTATCTAAAACTATCTTTCCCTTCTCAATAACTGCTTCAAGGAATTCTTCACATGTGATACCACGCTTTTTAGCAATACTAACCGATGCTTCAGCCATTCCCTTGATAACTGTTAAAATTGTCCCTTCTTTAGGTTTACGTGTAGCAGAATATGCAACTTCTGTTGCTTTTAATAATGCTTTTGAAAATACTTTTGGCGTAATGAAACTTTCCGTCTCAAATTCAATTGAGAGACCTTTAATTATTTGCGAAAGAATAACTCCACTGTTTCCATGTGCTCCTCTTAATGCGGCGTTTGCAGAAACTGTTGCTACATCAGATAATCTATCGCTAGTCTTTAATACTTCTTTACTTGCAGATACAATTGTGAAGAACATATTTGTACCAGTATCGCCATCTGGAATGGGAAAAACGTTTAAAGAGTCAACATAATCACGATTAGCCTCAAGTGCTTTCGCAGCCCCTTCGATCATCAACTTAAATTTTTTTCCATCTATGTTCATTTCTCACCAAAATCAACTAATATTTATGTATTTTAACATATATATAAATTTCTTATAAATTATATTACTTTATTCACAAATGCTTAATTTTCCTCTTGTTATTTATTTGTTTTGATTTTTAGATATTCTAATCCGATAGATTGGCTATTCTCTTATATAGCCAACTTCTGCTAAAATATGTAACTTTTTTGTTTTTGTTTTCTTTTGTCTGTAGCATTTGATACCTTTTTGAGTCTTTCCCCCACATTATGAAATATTTAACTTTTGAAATGTCATGACACAATCTATATCCGTTAGTATATGCATACTCCAAAAATTTCTTGTAGTTATCTACTGATAGTCTAAAATCCTCTGCAATCTCTATATTTTTGTTTTTAGGATTATTGTTGTATTTACGCTTAAGTTCTTTCAAAAATTTAACCACCTCGCTATTTCTTTCTACTTTGGTTCTATAGTTATCATATGTTGCAACTGTAAATGAATGTGTCTTTAAATATTCTCCTAGGGATACCTCATTTGTCTTAACAAGTGCCTTTAATACTTCCATTGATATTTTTGCATCATCGCTACTTTTGTGGAATGTTATATCATTTACGCAAATGTTTAGATCTTTTGCTATTTCCTCTAATGCTATTTTCTTATTAGGGTTATCTGCCTTATACATCAATTGTGTATCGTATACTTTTATATCATATGGGATTAAGCTATATCTTTCACAAGCTATGACTAAAAAATTAACATCACACGATGCTGAATGTGCGAATAGGCGTCTGTTTGTTAATAGGTCGTTTATTTTTTGATAATAAAAATCAAACGTGTTGCTAGATTTAAATTCTTCTTCTGTATATGCAAGGTTAATTCTTGGCTCTCCGTCTTTGTTTGAAAGTCTAAAGCGTCTATTAGGATTAATAACTATATCTTCGTTTTTGAGAATATTAAAATTGTCATCAAATATTACATATCCAAATGAACAAATGTCCATACCGTTACAACATTCGATATCAAATAAAATATTCTCCAATTTCCCTCTCTACAGTTGTTTAATCATATTTGTATTATATTCAATCAACTTTTGATTAATTTTGTTGTTAAAGTCTTTGTATTGTGAAGTTACGAAATCGCACTTTACTATTGGCATATACTTTAACCACTCATTGAAATTTTTGTTCTCTATAATTTTTGTATTATTGGTTTTTGCCATGTTGTATAAAGACCACTTAAATATTGATGAGATCGGATCTTTAACTGAAAACGATAATTGTGTTTGATTAATTCTAAGTTTGTTTGTTATTTGCTGGTTTTTAATTCGTTCCATGTTCTTGTCGATTTCGTTTGCGATTTTCTGACTATTTCCTCTTGAGTGCCATACGTGGTCTGTGTTTGCATCAATGTCGAAATACTTATCTGCATATTTGTCATTGTTAGTGACATACTTTAACCCTAACTTACTTTCTCTTCTATCCATCAATATTACGCCTGCTTTAGTGCCGTTTTCAGTTACTTGATTATATCTAAGTGTACCTATTCTTTCGCCTGATTTGTTTTCTTCGTTGAAGATGTTTGCTTGGTTATATTGAACATAGTCATATATGTTTTTACCTTTATATCTAATTGTTTCAAGGTAGTTGTGAAAGTCGCCAAGTGAAGAGTTCCCGAAATATAACGGATGAAATAATGTGATAACAAACTCCCCTGGGTTCTCATCTAAAGCTTTTAGGATATCCAAGATGTATTCTGATAACTTGCCAGTTAGTTTTGCATGCGTGCCATACCATTCACCTTTATAATATGTGTACTTGATGTGGAATACTCTAACGCCTTGCATGAACTGGTTGTATAAATCTGATTGCTGGGTGACGGCAAATCTATATTGGAAACCTTTTGTTGCGTTTGCTGTTTTCCCAATGACTGTATTATTTTCTGCTTCGTCCATCGGTGCGTTATATTTCATGTTATATGTATTTGAGTCATGGGCTGCGAGTAACGCTAAGTCGACAATACGTGGGTTCTTCTCTTTTATGCCTTCAATTGATGAAAGTACTCTTCCGTATTTATGATTATATTTAATTGGTTTTGTTGGCAATTTATGTTGATGCATCAGAGCTGTGAAAAAGATGAAAAGGATTATAAATGCAATTATTAAACCTTCTAATACTTTATATTTTTTTAATGATTTGGTATCCACTACTTAATTCTCCTAATGCTTTTTGAAATATCTTCATCACTTACTGAACTATCAGAAAGTTGATTCTTGAGACTCTTCTCATATGACATCATGTCAAAATATCCAGTTCCAGTTAATCCAAATAGGATTGTTTTTGCCTCTCCACTTTCTTTGCACTTTATTGCTTCGTTAACTGCAACCTTAATTGCATGTGCAGATTCTGGGGCCGGCAATATTCCTTCAACCCTTGCAAACTTGATGGCGGCATTAAATACTTCAGTTTGTGATACTGTTCTCGCTTCGTCTAATAACTTTTGATTGTATAGGTTTGATAAAATAGGACTCATTCCATGATATCTTAATCCACCCGCATGACTTGCCATTGGCATGAATTCACTGCCCAAAGTGTACATTTTTGCCTTTGGAGCAACGTGTCCAGTATCGCAATAGTCATATGTATATACCCCTTTCGTCATTGTTGGGCATCCTTTTGGCTCTACAGCGATAAAATATGGGTTTTTTTTACCTTCTATTTTGTCTTTCATAAATGGGGCAATTAAGCCTCCTAAGTTACTTCCGCCACCAGCACATCCGATTATTATATCTGGATACTCGTCATATACTTCTAATGCTTTCTTGCTTTCGATACCTATAACGCTTTGGTGTAACATAACTTGATTAAGCACACTCCCTAGCGAATATTTGTATTTTCCATTTGAGTTACTTGCAACTTCAACTGCTTCAGATATTGCAGTTCCTAGGCTTCCTGATTTGTTGTGATCATCCTTTAGGATTTCCTTACCAACTTTTGTTGTATCTGATGGTGATGGTATAACCTTTGTTCCATATACTTCCATGAGTGTTCTTCGTTGTGGTTTTAGATCATATGAACTCCTAACCATATATACAGTTAAGTCTAATCCAAAATGTGAGCATGCCATTGCAAGTGCCGTTCCCCACTGTCCTGCTCCTGTTTCTGTTGTTAAGCCTAATAGCCCATCTTGCTTTGCATAATATGCTTGTGGAACTGCACTATTTAATTTATGACTTCCTGACGTATTGTTGCCTTCAAATTTGTAGTATATCTTTGCTGGGGTATCTAAATACTTTTCTAGACAATATGCACGAATCAAAGGTGAAGGACGATACATCTTAAAAAAGTTTAATATCTCTTCTGGGATTTCAATCTCAATATCTTTGTCGTTTAATTCTTGTCTTGCTGCTTCCTTTGTGAAGATCTGACTGAGTTCTTCAAAAGTTATTTTTGAATTCGTTTTTGAATTTATTAGTGGTTCATAGTTTTTTAGTATAGGAACTAAATTTAACCATGATTTAGGTAAATCCTTTTCACTTAAATATATCTTGTATGGTACTTGCATTTTCCCTCCAAATAAAAAAACCGTGCTGTTCTTGCACGGACAAATTTCTTTGTGTTGCCACCGCACTTCATTTACATATCGCTATGTAAACCTCAATGACTTGTATAAGTCTACTCTTTACGCAAGTTTACGTCCATGGCTACTATTATTTCACCACAGCCCTCAGAGCCCCATATTATCTGCTACAGTTTCAATTGGCATTCCACCATCGCCAACTCTCTATTTGTCTTTTAGCAGTTTTCTTCTCGTCAACGGTTTTTTTTATAGTATCAAATAGTGTCAATTTTCGCAACTTGCTAGTTGGGCTTAAAACTGTTATACTCTTTTTTGCTGTGCTAGATGGGGAGCTAGTAGTGCCCTGTAAGCTACAACCTACTATAGTAGCATTGAACGCCAGCCGAGGTTTATTATACAGTTGGTTGCGTATAATAAGGGATGTTGATAACAAGGCCCTATGCAATGTTGCACTGTGAACCGTGTCAGGACCTGACCGTAGCAGCACTAAGCAGTTGTTAATGTGTGCCATAGAAAATCTTTGTTGGAGTTACCTGTTGTATTAACACTTCGGTGTAGTAAATCAGAGTTGGTGCACAGTATTTTTTAAAACTATTTCAAACTTTCAAAAATTATATTTGCTAACTTGTTTGTCCCCTTTTTATTTATATGAACTTTGTCTGATGAATATAAACTTTTATCGTCTTTAAATTCGCTTCTTAGGTCTATTAAATCTATTCCTTCGCTCTCCGCAACTTCTCTTATTATTGGGGTTATATGCTTTAATAAGGTGTCATCTTTGATATAGAACATTTCCTTTTTAATCAACTTGTTTGCCTTTGGTGGAATTAAGATTTTAAACTTAACGTTTTTATTAACTTTGTTATATTCTTCAATTAAATTCTTGTATTCACTCATAAAACCACTTTGTATTTGTTTTATAGTTCTCCAACTATCATTTGTTCCAATCATCATTACAACTACATCTGGCTTAAAATCAAGGCTCTGTTTGAATTCTTTGCTAAGTGAATATTTCATTGGTGAATCCATCAATGTTGCACCTGGTAACCCATAGTTATTAACTACATATCCATTACCTAATTTGTTTTGTAGTAATGTAGGATAATTGTTTTTCTTCCAATCGCTAACATTTGATCCATATGTGAGACTATCACCAATGCAAGCAATTTTAATTTGTCCAGCCTCTGCTTTCTTTAATTCTGGTCTAACTCCTAACAAACCAAATTTATATCCTGGGGCAATAATGATAACCATCACAATAATTAGCGATATTAGCGTTAATGAAACTATATCAACAATTTTTCTTTTCTTGTCAGTCATTTATCACCCATTCAATTATTTGTCTTGCTATTATACTCCCTGCTTGCATAGGAACAAAAATTAAACTACCTAATTTTTCAGATTCACAAGTCCTTGGCTTTTTGCCTACAGATTGCACTACATTCACTCCAGCACATACCCCTTCCTTGCGTAACTCCCTCCTAACTGCCCTTGCAAGTGGGCAATCATGCGTTTTACTTATATCGCATATTTCAATATCTGCGTTGAGCAACTTTGCAGTTCCCATGCATGAAATAACCTTTTTATTTTTGCTTAAAGTTGTTTTTATAATCTGAACTTTCGCATCAACATCGTCTATGGCGTCAACTATGTAGTCATATTTTTCAAAATCAATTTGTGAGTATGTGGATTGGTTATAAAAGAAATTATATTTATCACAGACTATATCTGTATTTATTTGTTGGAATCTTTTTGACCACAACTCTACTTTTGATATTCCTTGATTTCCTTCAAGAGCAATTAGTTGTCGATTAAAGTTGGTGTCTTCTATAACGTCACCATCTACAATCCCAATATGGCTTATACCGCTACGAACTAGGCATTCGGCTACAACGCCACCTACTCCGCCTAGTCCAAATAAAAGGATACTTTTACTTTGTATTTTTTTAAATGAGTCTTCTCCTAGTACTTGAGCAATTCTCTCAAACTTACTCATTTACTTCAGCAGTTTGTTCTGTATTATTTTGTTCAAGTTTCGCTAACTCTTCAGCATGTCTCTTGTCTATTTCTTCTCTAGCCTTTCTTTGCTCTGACTCATTGAATTTGTAGAAGAATAAAGGTATTGCCGTGGCTATTGTACTTAAAGCAGCAAATAACATTAACATGGCCCAGAACTTATCTTTACCAACTGCACTTAATGAGTGTGTTTGGTTTGCCTTAATACCTGCTAAATTGAATGCAAGGATACCTATAAATGCCCCAACTGCCAAACCACTCTTGTTTATAAATGTCTGCATTGCAAAACAAATTCCTTCTGCACGCTTACCTGTCTTTAGTTCTAGATAGTCAACTGAATCTCCAATCATTGCGTATGATGCTATGTTTGAGAATCCTGCTGGAATACCAGATAGGAATAATGCTAGGAATACTAACACAACTGTAGATGTCTTACTATAGTTACCTTTGTCTGTAATTAAACCAATTACATAAACAAGCAACATCAATATACCTACGACTAAATGACTCCAGATAAATGGCTGTTTCTTTCCTGCCTTCTTAGTTATAAGTGGCATTAATACAGATGCAACCAATCCTCCAGGAACAACCGCAACAGTTATTAGTGTAAATAAACTTTCTCCTTTAAATAATGGTTTTCCTGCTATATGTAAAAATTCAACTCCACTCCATACATATTTTGCGAAGTATAGTCCGCCTGTAAAAGCAAAAACCATTCTTGCTGAACCTAGTACGCCTGATAAAACGATTAACATTAATGGTTTATTTTTAAATAGCAATCCTAAGTTTTCTTTTAAACTTCTTGGTTCCTCAACGCCACAAGATAATTCTTTTGTATTTGCAAAACCAATGAATAACATCGGCAAGGACATTATTGCCAATACTAAGGCGGTAACAAAATATATAATTTGTAATTTTTCACCCTTCAGTTGTGCAAACTGGCTTGCGATATTCTTTAAGGCTATTTCTTTCCCCCCACTCGCTTGAAATGCTTTTGAAAAAATATCATATTGATATGAAAGATCTCTGGTTAATTTGTCAGTAACCATAGGAACTATAACGGTAACGATACCTGCACCTAGTGTTGCTACTAATCTCGTAACTGTAAGAATCTTTCCTCTCTTATATGTATCATTTGTCATTGTTGTTGAAAGACCCCAGTATGGTACGTCAATTGCTGTGTATAAAATCGTCCATATTAAATACAAAATTGTTGCTGCGACATATTTACCTGCTACAAGTTTTGCTGCAACGCCGTCTCCACCGTTACTCCATCCGAATACTGGCAAGAAACACAATACCGTTGCTACTGCAATAGGAATTGGTGTCCACAACAAATAAGGTCTACATTTACCATATTTAGTTTTTGTTTTATCAACAATTGCTCCCATTATTGGGTCATTGAATGCATCAAAGAAACGTGTAACCAACATTAGCAATGCTACGAATAATGCTGAAAAACCTGCACCATCTGTCATAAAGACTGGCAAATATGACCCTATAACTGCACAAACAAGATTTTGTCCGAATCCTGCTAATGAATATGACCATGCGTGTTTTGGCTGAACGTCGCCATCATTTGGCTTAGTGCCGAAAATTTTATGCCCTAAAGCCCATCTCTGCGTACTTGTATTATCCTTACTCATAATTTCCCCTTAAGTAATAATATATATAGTTTAACAAAATGACATATGCGATTTCAATATCTATTTATTATAAAAGGCTTTTAGTAAATCGAGCGGATTAGAATATCTGCTATTTGCTGTATTTAAAGTTTTCAGGTCTTATAAATCTATATAAATATATATTAAATTCTTGGCTATAATCTATTGGGTGATCAAATCTAAATACACTTGTGCTTCCATCAGGATTAACTAGCCCGACCTTTACTGTTGTCGTCCCCTCTTGGCATTTTGACAGTCTGTATAGGACGTCATCCATCTCTGTTTTATTATGTACTTTTATTTGTAACTCGTCCTTACCACCATTATTCGCCGTTTTGATATAACCCTCGTTAAATTGGGTTACGTCAGTTACCATGAACGATACTCCTTCATTCCTTAGTGAAATTTTACCTGTATATAATGCTGGCGTTTCCTTTGATAACATATCAAAATATTTTCTATATTCTGAGCCAAACATTACAAAGTCTGTTGTACCGTATAGGTCTTCTAAAACTCCTACGACAAACTTGTCTCCCTTCTTTGTTGATTTGATTTCAAATGATGATACTACTGCTGCCATTGTTAGGGTTCTATTTAACAGTTCTGGGTTTACGCTCTTATTGCTTTTCTCTTGTATTTCATCGTCATCTTCTACAACCATATCTTGCACATCTTCTTCATCTGAGTATGTTTCATTTTGAACAAAAATTTGATTTGTCCTTAGAGATACTCTCTTGTCATTTGCAATCGTTGTTGAAATTGGATGTCCAGAAAAATACATTCCAAGATAATTTTTTTCATTCGCTAAAATAGTTCTCAAATCATATTCATCTATTTTTTGAAGAACAATTGTATTTGGGTTATAGTCGCTGTTATCGGCAAACAATGACAATTGCCCTAGTTGCCTTGTTTTGTTTAGGGACTTAACTGAATCCATAACTGACGTATATCCAGAAATCAATGTTGCTCTTGTTTCTCCAAAACAATCTAGTGCCCCTGCATATGCTAGTGCTTGATTTGAATTTGACTTTAAGTTTGTAACATTTTTCTCAGCAAAATCAGCATAACTGGCATATCCGTTTTTACCACGGTACTCAATTATCTCTTCTGCGAACTTCTCCCCTACGCCAACTATACCTGCTAGTCCGTATCTTACCTTACCATTTTCAACTGAGAAACCTTTTTGAGATTTCTGTACACTTGGCGGCAAAATTTCTACTCCTAACTTTTTAAGATAATTGATGTAACTGTCTACTTCATCACGCTTGTTAATTCTGTTATTCAACATTGCTGTAATTAAGTATGTGTTGTAATAGGTTTTTAAATATGCTGTCTGATATGAGATGTATGCGTATGCAACTGCGTGCGATTTATTAAATGCGTATTTTGCAAAGTCTCGTATACTTTCAAATAACGTCTCAGCAATTTCTTTTTTCATTCCCAATTTAACAGCACCTGGTACATTTGTTTTTGTATTGTCGCCTGGCAACGTACCACCGTTAATAAATATTTTTTTATGTTGCTCAAATAATTTCTCGTCTTTCTTAGACATTGCTCTTCTCATGATGTCTGCGATGCCATATGTGTATCCTGCAATCTTTTGAGCAATTTGCATAACTTGTTCTTGATATACGATACAGCCATATGTGTTCTCAAGAATGCTTTCAAGTTTAGGATCAAGATATGATATTGATTTTGGATTTCTCTTTCCTTCTATAAACTTTGGTATAAAACTCATTGGACCTGGACGATATAAGGCTATACCTGCAACTACGTCTTCAAGACATGTTGGTCCAAGTTTTTCCATAAAGGATCTCATTCCTCCGCCTTCAAGTTGGAATATTCCAGTGCAGTCTCCAGAAGATATTTGCTTGAATACATTTATGTCGTCATATTCCATAGCATCAAAATCAATTTTGACACCTGTGTCTTGCTCTATGTATTGACACGCTAGATTAATATCTGTTAATGTCATTAAGCCAAGTAAGTCCATTTTAATTAGACCAATATCTTCTAAGTGGATTTTGTCGAACTGTGTGCAAAAGTTTTCTTTATTTCTTGTTAATGCAACGTGGTTATCAATCTCGTCTTTACAGATAACTACACCTGCAGCGTGCATTGATGCTTGTCGTATACTGCCGTCTAAAACCAATGCTTCGTCTATTACTCTTGCTATCTCTGGGTCTGTTAAATATCTGTCATGTAACTCTTTACAAAACTCTTCATTGCTTGGATCATCATTGAGTAACAGTTCTAGTGGTGCTTGCGGATTTTGAATTACTTTAACCAACTCATTTGATGTTTTAAAGTCAATATTATAGACACGTGCTACATCCTTAATGCCTGCTTTGGCACTTATCGTTGAATATGCGATGATTTGTGCAACGTTATCTTTACCGTATTTATTAACAATATATTCAATTACTTCCCCTCTTCGATTAACGCAAAAGTCAACGTCAAAGTCAGGGTATGATACTCTTTCTTTTGACAAGAATCTTTCAAATAGTAGGTTATATTTCAATGGGTTGACGTTTGTTATTCCTACCAAATACGCAACGATACTTCCAACGCCACTTCCTCTTCCTGGACCTACCATTATGCCGTTTTGTTTAGCAAATCTTATATAGTCAAGAACGATTAAGAAATAGTCATTAAAGCCACAATCGTTGATAACTGATAACTCATACTCAAGACGTTTCTTTATATCCTCAGTTACTGTCTTGTATTTCTTAGGTAGATTTTCAAATGCTAAATCATGTAAATATTCTTTTGCGGTTCTGCCATTCATATCTGGTGCTGTGAATTTTGGAATGTATACTTCTTTTGATTTCAAAAGGAAATAGTCTTCAACCTTATCTGCAATTTCTCTAGTACTTGCCAATGCTTCTGGACACCACTTAAATAACTCGGTCATTTCTTCTTCAGATTTTAAGTAAAATTCTTGAGTTGCAAACCTTGGGCTATTTGGACCTTGAGCATCGTCCTTCTTAACTTTCATGTTAATGCACATTAATGTGTCTTGTACATTTGCGTCTTTTTTATCTATGTAGTGGACGTCATTTGTTGCTACAACTTTTACTCCAATCTCTTTTGCAATCTTTACTAGATCATGAATTATTCTTCTTTCGTCAGGAATGTTGTGGTCTTGAATCTCGATGTAATAGTCTCCTGGTGCGAATATATCTCTGTATCTAATTGCCACTTCTTTTGCTGAAGTATATGACCCATATAGTAAATTTTGAGGTACTTCGCCAGCCAAACATGCACTTAAGCATATAACCCCTTCGGTATGTTTCTTCAAAATATTGAAGTCGATTCTTGGCTTGTAATAGAACCCATCCATAAAAGCAAAGGTCGAAAGTTTCATTAAGTTCTTATATCCAACTTCGTTCTTTGCTAATAAAATCAAGTGATATCTTTTTGTTGTTTTTTCGTTTATGTCATCAGCCACATAAAATTCTTCACCTATAATTGGCTTAATTCCATTCTTCCTTAGAACGCTTACTGCGTTATATGCCGCATACATATTGCCGTGATCGGTTATGGCAACAGCATTCATTCCTCGCTCTTTAAGTGCATCTGCTAAAGGATATATTTCAACTGATTTTACTTTTTTGTTTCCTTCATCATCTGTAACTTCTCTAGCCACCTTTTTAGTTAACCTAACGGCTCCATCAAGTAGACTGTAATCAGTATGTAAATGAAGATGTACAAAATCAGCCATTTAATTCCTCCGATATCTTAAGTATTTTTCGTATTCTATGATTAAGACAACTCTTTGATATATTTAATTCTTCAGCAAGTTCACTCATACTTTTATCAGGTTCTTTTAGTCTTACCTCTGCAACTTCCCTTAATCCTTCCTCTAACTTTTCAAAGCCAAGTTCTTCCTGAATCTTTTTGATTGCCAACGTTTGTTTAGCACTCGCATTGTATGTTTTGTCTAGATTAGCCGCCTCACAAATAGATACTCTATTTATTATATTAGCCACTTCTCTTTCCTTCAATATATTGGCAAATGAAATTCCACACTCAGACAATTTTAAAAGATTGAATACTTTCATCAATTCCTCTTTTTGCTTTACATACAATTGGTATTCGCCACCCCATTCTGAGATTTTTGCATTCACATTGTTATCAGCGAGTACTCTCTGTATTTCTTCTGCATACTCAATGTCTGGAACCAAAAATGCAAAGTGATATCCAACACTCTTTGCCTTACTGCAATCTTCCTCAATTTGAAGATTAAAGTTAGCAAGTACCATACCCCTCATATATGCCATTAGCAATTTTTTGTCTTCATAAAATTTAGTTCTGCTAGTTAGCGTTAAATCAATTATTGCCCCCACACCAACGCCATATATATTTAATTCATACACAGCAGTGTTTTCTTTTTCTTTTTTATATACATCTATATCTACATGAAAAACTGATTTGACGGTATCAAATAGGAATGAATAATCATATTCCCAACACTTTACTTGCAACCTCAATTTATTTTTTTCTTTGACTACACTTCCATTTACTTTAAAATACGAAGAAATGAACGCCTCTTTTTGCTCGTCTGTATATTCGTGGTTTATTATTTCAAAAATTAATTTCTCTGAGAACTTCATCATCACTTCCGTTTAAACTCTGGGGTCTTCCCATTAAAACCATATACAAGTTCTTGATCAATGTTATATTTTTTTATAAATTCAAGAATCTTTTCAAATTTCCCAACTTTCTCAGCCCTATGAGCGTCAGATCCCAATATGAATTTAACACCATCAATATTTAAATCTTCAAAGTTTGGTTCTAGGGACTCAATATGCTTTTCGTTTAATTCAATATATACCCCATTCTCTTTTGCCTTTTGTACAATGACATTAGAATCCACTAAGCATCTATGATTTAAATGTACAAGGGTATCAACAACTCCGCTTTCAATTATTTTGATATATATCGCAGTATTGGTATCAACTCTCTTTTTACGTGCTTCTAAATTACCAAATCCGTTTGTGAAGAAAAAATCAAAATTATCTAAGCCTGTAACGAATCTATGAAAACCACAGTTGATATAATCAAATTTTGAAATTAAATCTTTAGGTATATCAATCATTCCAGTTGAAAGTATATTTGCTTCAACTCCTTTGAGTATTTTCAAATCAGTTTTTACTTTTGCTATATCATTGGAAATTTTCTTAAATTTAAGCCTAGTCATTCCACAAAACATCATATTGAAACTATGATCTGTTATCCCGAGTTCAGACAATCCTTGCTTCTCGGCTTCCCTTACAAGGTCAATAACTTCATTGTGTCCATCTGAATATTTAGTATGTGTATGGTAGTCTCCAAAAATTTTCATACGCATATCTTAACATATAAATGTTATATATAATAATTAAATATATATCTGTTTTATGAAAAATATGGCACTATTTGATAATTCTATCGGATTAGAATATCTGTTATTTAATTGTTGCCAATTTTTTATCTAATTGAAGTTTTCTAATTGTATTTTTAAATATATCGTTTGGTTCAGCCTCAAAATGAAATAGCGTTTTTGTTATTGGATGTTCAAATTCTAAAGTACAACAGTGTAACAACTGACCAATCGGAAAGCCTTTAACTACTCCGCCGTATTTTTCATCTCCGATTATTGGATGATTAATTTGTTTTGCATGAACCCTAATTTGATGTGTTCTTCCAGTAACTAAAGTAAAGTTTACAAGTGTACAATTTTTAAACTCTTCAATTACTGAGTATTTTGTTATTGCTTCTTTGCCGTTTACATCAACTGCCATTCTTGTTCGGTTTTTTTTATCTCTAATTATTGGATAACTAAGTGTTCCATCTGATTCTTTAAAGACACCTTTGCATAGTCCGATGTATTTTCTATTAACTTCTCTATTTTTGAATTGTTCAATTAACTTTAGATGTGCCTCGTCTGTTTTGGCTATTATCATTAAACCAGAAGTATCTTTATCTAATCTGTGTACTATTCCCCTTCTAATTTCATCAACGTTACTTAAAGAAATGTTTTTTTTGAGTAGGGCATTGACTAAAGTTATCGGTTCTCTATTTGAAACACTTTGATGTACAACTAGCCCTTGTTGTTTGTTTATAACTAATATGTTGTCATCTTGGTATTTAATATCTAAATCTATATCTGTTGGTGATTCCACAACTTTAATATCTAGCGTATCTAATTCAAATTCAATTATGTCGTTTTCTTGTACCTTATATGCTGATTTGTTGATTTGAACGTTATTAACTAGAATTCCCTTTGAGATTGCCTTTTGAACTTGAGAACGGCTTGCTTCATACTTGTCAGATATAAATGTATCTAAGCGTATATTTGCATCTTCTAAGGGTACTATTAATCTCATAATTTTTCTTCTTCAGTTTTGTTAATTGAGGCTTCTTCGACTTGATTTATCTCGTTAGTTTCCTTGTTTGATATTTCATCAGTCTGATTTGTCTCTTGAAGATTGTTGTTTGATGTTTCGTCAATTTCGCCTGATTCTTGAATACCGCTATTTGACATTTGGGCACTCGGATTAGTTTCTGTACTCTCTTCTTTTAGCTTACCCTTTTTAAATTCTTTAACCAATTGAACAATTAAAACTATTACTAGGACAACGGCTGCGTTACTGATAAAGACGTCTGCAATATTGAAAATACCCCAATTAAACGAAAACTTAAAGAAGTCTCTTACGTATTTAAATTTAATTCTGTCAACGAGATTTCCCATTCCACCGCCAATTATTAGGGCTAGTGGGATTCTGATTTGAAGTCCTTGTTTGAGATCTAAAATTAAGAATACACCTATACCAATGAGTAATAAGGAAGTTACAACCGTTAGCATAGTTGTTGCATTTGAAAAAGCCGAAAACGCTCCGCCTGTGTTTTGTTCGTATGTTAAATTCAAGAGTCCTTTAATTAAGACTTGCTCGCCTGGATTCTTTCGCATCTTTATTTCCAAGAAGTGCTTAGAAACCAAATCTAAAGTCAACACTATAGCGAATAGCGAAAACTCTAAAATATACCACCACCAGCGTTTCTTTAATGTGTCTTTTACTTTTTGAGGTATTAATATCATTTCTTTTTTAATTCTTGAGGTATTGTAATGTTTACTCCACTTGGGGCAATTAAGATGATGTTCTCCGTTATATTTTGAATTGTTGCGTCTAATGCGTATACAGCACCACTTAAGAAATCTAAAATTCTATATACCGACTGTTTGTTCAAAGTCTTAAAGTCAACAATTACTTGCTCTCTATTTTTTAGATGATCAATTATTAATTGAACGTGTTCAAATGTAGATGGTGAATGCAACATTACTCCGCCAACTTGCGTGCTTTGCATTGGTTCTTCTGGCATTGGCATTAGCATGTTCATCTGTTGCACAGGCTGCATATTTTGCATTGGCTGCCAATTGTTCATGCCATACATCCCATTCATATTATTCATATTGTTCATGTTCTGAAAATTATTCATCCCATTGTTTTGCCATTGTGAATTCATATTCTTTCTCCAAAGATTGCTCTCCCTAATCTTACCATAGTAGACCCATTTTCTAAAGCAATTTTAAAATCCTCACTCATACCCATGGATAGGATATTAAAGTTATAGCTTTTAAATATCTCATATAGGCTCTTCATTCTTTTTGATATCTCTTCACGTTCTAAGCCTATAGGCATAACTGTCATTAAACCTTCGATTTTAACGTTTGTGTATGCTGAGCATTTATCAAGAAAGGAATCTAAGTCTGATTGCTGTATTCCGCCTCTTGATGGGTCATCAGTTAAATTAATTTCAATTAGACACTTCTGGACTTTGTTTATTTCTTTTGCCCTTAAATTGATTTCTTTTAAAAGCGATTCCCTATCAAGAGAATGTATCAAGTCTACCTTATCAATTATGTACTTGACCTTATTGCTTTGTAACTGACCAATTAAATGCCATGTGCAAGTTGGGTCATACTTTTCTAATAACTCTTGTACTCGATTTTCGCCAAAGATTAAATTTGGATACTTCTTATGAACTTCTTCTAAAATCTCTTTTGACTGCGTTTTAGTTGCGAGAACTAATGTAGCCCCTTGGGTTTCTTTTAAAAAATACTCAATGTTATCTAAGTAGTTCACCTCAATTCTTTTTGGCTATGTTCTCCTGTTACAAGATTCATTTTAAAATTATATGTTTTGCCATCTTCTGTGAATATAACTGAAATTTCATCTTCATTTGTATATTCAGCATTAACAACCTTGCCCTTAAATCTAGTGAAGTATTTCTTAAGGTCGCTATTCTTCTTATCATCATATTTGCTTACATCATCTGAAACAAATAAAACTGACCCAAACATGTTATTAACTTTAGCCAATAATTTTTTTTGTGTATCTGAGAATCTCAATAATGTTGCTCCATCGTTATCTTCTCTTA
This sequence comes from uncultured Clostridia bacterium, assembly GCA_963532875.1. Lineage (GTDB taxonomy): Bacteria > Bacillota > Clostridia > Christensenellales > CAG-917 > CAUTUX01. Next base: position 18,146 of record CAUSLO010000021.1, read on the forward strand.
GATAGAATACATCTGGATCTAATGCAAATATTCTGTTATTTAAATGTCTTCTAAATACTGAATTGTTAATTGATGTCTTTGTTGAGACTATTTCTTGATTTGTTGTTTTGACATAAAATCTATCTTTAAATGTTTTCTCAACGTCAGAACCTGTACGCATTGCATCTGCATATCCGAATGCAGGTCCAATAGGCGAACCACATGCATGTAAAATTTTATCTCCACAGCAATCTGCTAGGAATTCCATTGCCTCACACATTATTTGTCCTCTTGTCTTTCCGTTTCTTGGAATCATACACTCTGCATACAAGAAGTCTAACTTCAACATGTCAAAGCCCCACTCATTCAAGAATCTGTTAAATGTCTTTCTAATATAGTCTCTTGCTTCTGGTTTTTCTATATCAAGAACATAGAACCCGCCCCAAGATATTCCGCCTAGCACAAGTCTGCCGTTCTTATCTCTGAGCAATAGGTGTTTCTTTTCTTTTACAAACTTTGATGACTTTTGTGCTGCGAATGGTGCACACCAAAGACCTATCTTTAAATTGTTTGCATGTGCTTTGTCTACTATTGGTTTAAGGCCATGTGGGAACTTTTCTTTATCTATATCCCAGTCTCCATTTGCAGTTGAATATCCATCATCTATTTGGAAAATATTTGCATCGCTCTTTGAATCAATAAGCGCTTGCAAATCACGATTTATGATTTCTTCATTAATACCTTGATAATAGTTATACCAAGATGTATACCCCTTTAAGTATAGGTCTCCACCTCTCTTCTTGAAGTTAGCAAAATATTTATCAAACACTTCGTCATATTTGCCAGTGAATTTTACTACATTTATGAATTCGTATTCTTTGCTGGTTTTTAAACCTTCTAAGTCTTTTTCAATTATGAATTGATTGTTTTTTACATCAGCATAGAAAACTGTATAGCCTGTTCTTTCATTTATTGAACCGTATAAAGTTAAATCATCATACTTACGTAAATATGTGTATGTGTATGAGTGGAATAACCCATCTCTATATTTTGTGAAGTTGTAGTCTCCACAGAATGTTGTAATTCTCTTAAATAGTTTACATTTACTAATTCCAACTAAACCTGGCTGTTGCTCTTTAATTTGGAATTCTCTCGATTTTGTCCAAGATTGATATCCATTTACAAAAACTCTAGCATCAATATCGTAATACTCATCCCAAACAAGTTCGGCTTTAATTACTTCAATTTCTTGGTTTGGTGTAAACCATATTTTGATTGAATCTTCATTTATTTCTTTTCTAAATTTGACTTTCTCATCATCTTCATGAATGCAGTAAGTTTTATCACCACATTTATACTTAAAATTAATCTTATGTTGTTCTAAGTACATCTTCTCCCCCTCTCCTTAAAGTTAAGGATATCAAAATCCTTAATTTACATCAATATCTTGTTTTTTGCATTTCCCCTTCTTTTTGTTCTTTATTCTCTTTTTAGGTGTTAAGAAACTCAATATCTTTGAAATTGCTAGAACAATTTCTTTTGAATATTTCATTGCAATTGCTTTCATGAAAGCCTTACCGCCTATTGTTATAGATGCAACTAAAGCGGTTAATAAGATTGGCAATATTTGTTTCCAAGCTTCACTGGCAATCTTCTTTGAGAAGAAATATACTACTGCCGCAACGCAAGCACCTGATATAACTCCGATAATATCCCCAACTAAATCGTTCAATATTGAGGCTACTTTATCATTTCTCTTTATAAGCCAAATCGCTATTTTAGATCCTCGAACCTTTTTTGATGCCATAGCGTAAAATGGGATAATATCGCATGTCGTAAATGCAATACCTATACTGTCAGCAATTATACTAATTAAAACTAAAATAACCAGAACTGCAATTGTAACCCCAACATATTTGTTATTTGTTGCTAACTCTGCTAGGTAACTGATTAAAGCCGATACAACAAAAGAAATTATTGTCAATTTTGTTGCCCAAATTACAGCCTTCTGTGTTGGTGTCTTTACTTTCTTTTCTTTTTTTAATTTATCTTGCTTCGGTTCTTCTTCAATAGATGAACTATCTTTATCTTCAGTATCCATTTCTTCCTTTTTAGTTTCGGTGGTAGCAATCACTGTAAACATTGTGTCATAGGTTCGGAATGTTTTCCATGCCGTGCAACTCGTTGTCGCCAATCAAGAAGTTTCCAATTACGCACTGCAGCTTTCGCTACCGAACTACCACTAAGAGCACACCATAATCCAACAATTGCTTCGTGAGAACAGTCTAGAAGTTTTCCTTAACGATCCACGCTATACCTATCCTCTTTTGCAAACAGCATTTCAAAGGGCTATCAATTTAACTGTTGGCCTTTAGTTTCAACTGTGTTCCCTTATCCCTAACTGCTCACTCAAGGCTGGCTACACTGTACATAGCTTTTCAACCACATAACAGGTTCATCCCAAGACAGTTATTCCTAACCGTTCTAGGTCTCCACGATAATTGGGGTAAATTAATATGCCGTTATCAATTTCCCAAAAATCTTAACCTTCAGCATTCGCCCAAATTTGGCAATCTAAGCAAACACCAAAGACTTCACCGATATGCCATGCTGCGGCATTTTACCTCCGCCTTCAATATAGCGTATCCCGACTAGAATACTGCACCACCGATCTAAATCCATTATACAGTTTTTTTAATTTAGTTTAAAGATGTCTTTTAATTTTTGGATATGCAGATTTTGTTGTTCTAACACTATGAACTTGTTTCAACTTCTCTGTTAGTTTACTCTTTTTTACATTTACCAAATGCTTCCTAAGTTTCGACGACAACCCCCTAAATGTGGTGTTAAACCTTAAATAAGGTGTT
>CAUSLO010000022.1:0-18845 GCA_963532875.1 uncultured Clostridia bacterium
AAATTTCTTGTGTTTTTATTGGAATTTTGTGGTGTTAAATCCTAAAGTCGGGTTTGTTTTAACAAAGTACAAGATAGATTGTTGACATAATCACCCATTCCGAGTAAAATAAAGTCGTAGTTAATATTTATCGGAAATAATAGGGGAGAGTATGTATATTAAACGCCACCTTGAAAAAGAGGTATTGAAATCGTCGAAGTTTTATCCTGTTGTAATGGTTTGTGGTGCACGGCAAGTTGGCAAGTCCACCATGCTAGACCATATTAAAGAACCTGATAGGAAGTACATAACTTTTGACAATATGGAAGTTCGTCGTCTTGCGGAACAAGATGTAAATTTATTTTTTAAAACTTATGGGTACAAACTGCTCATTGACGAATTTCAATATGTTCCATCAATACTGTCCGAGATGAAGAGAATCGTAGACGAGAAAGCACTCAAAGGTGAAGATAACTCTGGAATGTTTTGGCTTACTGGTTCGCAGAAATTTAATATGATGCAAAATGTTTCAGAATCTCTAGCAGGTCGTGTTGCTGTTCTAGATATGTCAAGTATGTCAAATGCCGAAATAGAAGGAAGGGAAGGAAGATGTTTTTCGCCGAAAATTCATGATTTACAAGAAACTATGAAAACGATTAAAAAGAAAAGTATGCAAGAGATTTATGAAAATATTTTCTGTGGAGGCATGCCAAAATTTTTAACAACAGAGATAGACCGGGATCGGTTTTATGCTGATTATATAAATACGTATTTAGAAAGAGATATAAAGATTCTGGCACAGGTTGGGGATTTAAGTACTTTCTACGATTTTCTAGTTATGATTGCTACACGGACAGCTCAAGAACTTAAATGTGATGAGTTGTCAAAAGAGATAGGAGTTTCAGCACCAACAATTAAATCTTGGGTAAGTATACTAGAACGTTCTGGGATTATTGCGATATTGCAACCATATTTTTCTAGTTTATCTAAAAGATTAATTAAAACTCCGAAAGTATATTTTATGGACACAGGACTTTGTGCATATTTATGTCGTTGGCCTAACGCCGAAACATTAAGTGTAGGAGCGATGGATGGAGCAATTTTAGAAACATATGTAGTTAGCGAGATTATTAAAAGCTATTTTAATGCGGGTAAAAGACTGGATTTGTATTATTATCGAGACATAGACAAAAAAGAAATAGATTTAGTTCGTGAGGAAGGCGACGACATTTATCCAATAGAAATAAAAAAATCCAAAAGTCCAACTCATGCAGATAAAAACTTTTCAGTATTAAATAAATTTAAAAAGAATGTACAACCCGGGATAATATTGTGTTTAGGTGATGAACTTATCCCTTATAACAGAAATGCATGGTACTGCCCAATTGAAGTTATTTAGTGTAAAATTGAATGAGTTAGATTAGCAAGAAGACTTACAGAGAAAAAGATTTTACGACAGATTTAGAGCCTTTACGTTAATCGCAAGGTGGTTTGGTTTACATGAAAATCTTCGAAGTGTTAGAATACTTCAGAGGTTTTCGATGATTGAAAAAAAACAGAGAACACAACTAATAAAAATAGCGACTGCATGCGATAGTGTATACACTGTTGGCAAGTTGGGAATCAACGATAATTTGATCCAAACTTTATCTGATGCCTTAGACGCAAAAGAGTTAATTAAGATAACAGTTTTGAAAACAGCACCATCATCAACACGTGGAGTAGGCGAAGAACTCGCAGAAGTATTAGATGCTGATTTGGTAACTGTAATTGGATTTAAAGTTGTTTTATATCGTAAGAGCAAGAAAGAAAACATACATCACATACTTGAGGATTAGATGAAAGACAAAACTAAACTGACTCCAAAAAATGAAAATGCTAAACGTGAAAAAAGTGATGTAGAAAAATATAGAGAAATGAAAAAGTGTAGCAGACAAGATACACAAAGGTTTAAATCAAATTATTTTGACAAGTATGATGATGTCAAAATTAACCATAGAGAGGACTGGTAATGATAAGAGAGGATTTAAGAAATATTGCGATAATAGCACACGTTGACCATGGTAAGACTACTTTAGTAGATGGAATGCTAAGGCAGTCAGGTACTTTTAGGGAGAATCAACAAGTTGAAACTAGAGTAATGGATTCTGGCGATATAGAGAAAGAAAGAGGAATTACGATACTTGCTAAGAATACATCAATCAGATATAAAGACGTAAAGATTAATGTAATTGATACTCCAGGACACGCAGATTTTTCAGGAGAAGTTGAACGTGTTTTGAAAATGGTTAATGGAGTAATTTTGCTCGTTGACTCTGTAGAAGGGCCAATGCCACAAACAAGATTTGTTTTAGAAAAGGCATTGAGTTTAGGACACAAGATAATAATTATTGTCAACAAGATTGATAAACCAGATGCACGTTGCAAAGAGGTAGCAGAGGAAGTGCTTGAATTGTTGTTAGACTTAGACGCAACAGATGAACAGTTAGCAAGCCCTATTTTATACTGTTCTGGTAGAGACGCAACAGCAACATTAGACTTAAAAAAGAAAGGAACGAATCTACAACCTTTATTAGATACAATTCTATCTCATATAGATCCAGTCGAAGGAGATCCAGATGAACCACTCCAGATAATGGTGTCTGCAATTGACTATAACGACTATGTAGGAAGAATCGGAATTGGACGTATAGAGAGAGGAAGAATTAAGACAAACCAAGAGGTTATAGTTTGTGACTACAACTCAGGGATCTCACCATATAAGGGAAAAATTGTAAATCTATACCAAATTGATGGATTAAAGAGAACACCTATAGATGAAGCGATGGTTGGAGATATAATTTGTTTCAGCGGAATTCCGAATGTAACTATTGGTAACACAATTTGCTCTACAGATAAAATTGAGCCAATTAAGTTTGTTAACATTGGTGAACCGACAATCGAAATGTATTTTTCAGTAAATGATGGACCATATGCAGGTACTGAAGGGAAGTTCCTAACGTCAAGACATATTAAGGATAGGCTTCAAAGAGAGTTGTTAAAGGACGTATCACTAAGAGTTTATGCAACAGAAAGTGCTGATACGTTTAAGGTGTGCGGACGTGGTGAAATGCACTTATCAATCCTAATTGAAACCATGAGAAGAGAAGGATATGAGTTCTGCGTAAGCCCACCCAAAGTAATCTTTAAAGAAGTGGTTGGTAAAAAGTTTGAACCAATTGAAAGGTTATATCTGGACGTTCCAACAGACGATGTTGGATCTGTCATGGAGAGAATGGGAAACCGCAAAGGTGAGTTAATAACAATGACTCCAAATGGAAGTAGAATTAAGATGGAGTTTAAAGTTCCAAGTAGAGGATTATTTGGATTTAAAAATGAATTCCTAACCGATACAAAAGGTGAAGGAATAATGAACCAATTGTTTGATGGATATGAACATTATAAAGGTGAAATTGCGAGAAGAAACACAGGTTCACTAATTGCATTTGAAACTGGTGAAGCAAACACATATGGTTTATTTAATGCACAGGGAAGAGGCACATTATTCATTGGCCCTCAAACTAAAGTATATGAAGGTATGGTCGTTGGAATGTGTCCAAAGGCAGAAGACTTAAGAGTTAATGTCTGCAAGAAAAAGGCAGTTAGTAACATGAGAGCATCGGGTTCTGACGAGGCACTTAAACTTGTATCTCCAAGAATATTTAGTTTAGAAGAGGCAATCGAATTTATCAATGCAGACGAGAGACTAGAGATAACTCCACAGAATATCAGAATTAGAAAATCAATATTGTCAGCAGCTGAGAGGATGAGACAAAACGCAAAAACTAAAGCATAAAAAAATAGCAACCTTTTGGGTTGCCGTTTTTTTAGAACTTTGATTTAATTTTTCGCTTAGCCTTACTTTCTTCAATCTTTTCTTTCAAGATATCAAAAAGTCCTGAAGATTTATATTTCTTATATAACTTATGAAGTCCAAATGATACCAAACCAAAAATTACGCCAGAGACTATAGTTATAGAGGCAATTGCCTTAAACATTTGATCTGTGAAAATTGCATTTTCAATACCAAGCCATGATTTTAAAGATGTTGCTTTGTTAAGTTGAACGTTGAAGAAGTATGCCCCGATGAAGGCTACAAATAAGACAAAGAACATGATTGTATTTATATTATTAAATGGCATTGATACTTTGAATAAGTAAACGAATGAAATAACCATCGTCACTGCTACGTACATAGCCTGAACTTGAGACGCATGATCTAAATCTTTTAGGAAATATCCTTTGCATATAACAACGCCACCAATACCAAGTAGAATTGCTAAAGTGCCAGGTAGGGCATCGGAAAGAACCTTTGGCAAGAATTTGCCTGAGACACGATCATGGTTAGGTTGCAATGCTAATACAAATGAAGGAATACCAATTGTCAATCCTGATATAAATGTTAAATGTTTTGCTTCAAATGGTAGTTGGTATTTGGTCAACATCATGAATAGAATGGCAATAGCGAGAGAGTAGAAAGTTTTAACTAAATATAGAGATGCTGATCTTTCAAGGTTGTTTATTGAACGGCGACCCTCAGCAACAACTTTAGGAATTGAAGCAAAGTTAGAATCCATAAGGACTAATGAACTTACATTCTTTGCAGCATCTGAACCAGAAGCCACAGTTATGGAACAGTCTGACTCTTTTAAAGCAAGAACGTCATTAACACCGTCACCAGTCATTGCAACAGTATGGCCATTTGATTTTAGAGCCTTAACAATAAGCAATTTTTGTTCTGGAAGAACTCTGCCAAAAACAGTGTATTTTTCTGCGGCGTCATATATCTCTTCTTCAGTTTTGAGAGTAGACATATCAATGATGTTATCGCATTTGGTTAGTCCTGCCCTCATAGCAACAGCACGAACTGTGTCTGGATTGTCTCCAGATATTATTTTTACGTCAACGCCCTCATCTCTAAAGAACTTAAGTGTTGCAGGTGCTTCTTTACGAATTTTGTCTGTTAAGAAAACGAAACCTTCAAATTTAGTACTTGCTGGCAACCCTTCTTTAGTTACACAATCTTTAGTTGAAGCAATCGCAAGTACACGATATCCCAATTTGGACATTTCATCCATTTTATTTTTCATGTGCTGTGTTGGCTCTTTAAATATAAATTCAGGTGCTCCCAAAACGTAGAATGTATCGTCAAAGCGAGCAGCACTCCATTTTCTTTGCGATGAGAAAGCAATAACTTCTTGTGCCTCTTGAGTAGACCTAATTGAAACTAAGTAGTCTCTTATTGCATTTGCAGTTGCGTTGTCATCCTTAACAGATAATAGGAAATTTTTAAGTATTAATTTTAGAGCCTCAGTTTCATTGCTGTGCGAATATATAGAGTGAACGTCCATAGAGCCTTCCGTTATAGTACCTGTCTTGTCTAGACAGATTACGTCAACACGAGCAAGTGCCTCAACACAATATAAGTCTTGGGCAAGAGTTTTATGCTTAGATAATCTTATAACGCTTACTGCAAAAACTGCAGATGTTAGTGCGATAAGTCCAGATGGGATCATCCCCAGCAGAGTAGCTAAAGTGCCCTTTGCAACTTCAGTGATTTGAAAGAGCTTCGCTTCTGAACTGCCTAGAGTTCTGTATCCTGTCCCTGTGAATAACTTTGTGCAGAATAAGGCAATACCAATAGGGATAATTATTATTCCCATAATTTTTATTATTAGCATTATAGATTTTAATATTTGAGAATTAGATTTCTTTAGATATTTTGCTCCAGCACTAATTTTATTTGCGAAACTTTCAGCACCAACTTTTTCAACTTTAGTTGTGGCTCTTCCCGAAACAACATAACTACCGCTTATGATCTTGTCGCCAGGTGATTTAAGAATTGCATCTGGCTCACCAGTAATTAATGATTCATTAACTTCAATTTGACCAGACACAACCACGCTGTCAGCAGAAACTTGCGAACCAGTTTTTAATATTACCAAATCATCTAAAACAATTTCGCTAACTTGAATTTCTTTTTGAACACCGTCTCTAACGACTTTTACTTTTGGAGCAGAGAGGATAGATAATTTATCAATCAACCTCTTTGCCTTTATTTCTTGAATTATTCCAACAGCAGAGTTGATTACCATTAATAACACAAATCCAAAGTTGGCAAGTTTATTCGCAACAGGCTTTCCGTAACGAGGAGCAAGTGAAGCATGTTTAATTGTTACTGGAATAAGGAAGATGAGAATCAGAAAAAGTACCAAGTTAAAATAAGTAAAGATGTTTGTTGCAAAGATCTGTGCGATTGATTTTGTCTTAACTTGGTGATTGCCGTTTACACGTCCATCCTTTATTCTTTCTTGAACTTCAGTTTCGGTTAGTCCGTTGTATTCTGAATTGCTTAAGAGTTCATCTGTACTAGGCGTCTTATCAATATTTTTTGGCGACAAAAACTTACTATCGTCATCACGGCGATACCCGAATTTCAATAAACTTTTTTTTATGTACATGCTATTTGTTAAACTTTTCTTTGAATGCCTTTAAGAATTTAAAGTTAGGTTTTTTGCTTGCAGGAATACGTATAACTTCTTTTGTTTTTGGATTGATACCATCTCTTTCTGGAACGTCCTTTAATTCAAATGTACCAAAACCAGGGATAATTACCTTATCAGTTACAATTGTTTCACCAACAACTTCAATAAAGCCGTCAAGAGCCTTTGTAACTTCGCTAACAGATTGTTCTGTTTTTTCAACTATTGCAGATACTAATTCTTTTTTATTCATTTTCTGCCTCCATCAATATAATTAAAATATATCAATAAATGGGGTCTGTTAGCAATAAAAAGAAAAAAGGAAATTTTTGACATTAAACACAAAATGTAGGGCTTTTTGAGTGTCTAAGTACTATATGTAGTGGTTTTTGTGGTAAAAAATTCATAAAAAAATCAAACTGTGCTTTTTTATTTGTGATATCAAATTCATTTGGCTATAATGTGCTTGTATTTCCAAGAAGGAAGTAAGCGTTGGAGGAGTTAATGTATTTTGATGGTGTAGAAAATCTCAAGAAATATTGCAAAGACTTCGCCGAGCGTCAATATATAACAAAGGGATTTTTGTGTGCCAGAAAAGATGATGGTATTGTCATAACGAAACCAAATACAAACCTATTAAATATCAAAGATTCAGATTTAGACGAAATAACTTCAGAAACAATCGAAACAGTTAATTTATCATACAGAGCAGCAGCAGTTATGTTGGATATTGTTTTTAGAAGGAAAGAGGCATATGCATTTTCTGCAATAGTTGATTCAAAGGCAATATTAGAATATTCAAAAAAAGTAAAATCTCTAAAACCAAAAAATGATGCTTTTACACAACTATGTGGAATGAAGTGTTCTTGTTTAAAAGACAACACTCCAGCGGAGTTGCTATCTAAAGTGAACTATTTCACGAATGTATATCTGTTAAAAAATTCTGGAGCAGTTGTTGTTGCAAAGACAATGGAAGAATTGTTCGCCACAACTGAAGCATTGGACTTTGCTTGTAACCTAGCACTAAAGGAAGAAGAGAACAACATTGAAGTAAAGAGCAAATATATGCCTTCACTTTTAGAGATGATTGCGCATAGAGCATCTATTGCGGCTAGAGTTAATAAAGTTAAAGAAAAAGAGGCAGCAAAAAAGAGTGGAAAACCTCAAGCGGAAAAAGCAACAGGCGTAGAGACTGAAGAACAAATCAAAGTTGCAAACGAAATTAAAACTGTATTATCTACGATGTGTGAAAAAAGGTTAGCATTAAGAACATTAGATAGTGTATCGAGAAGATTGTCAGACGGATCAATAATGTTAACTGTTAATGATACAGATAATATGAACGCTGAGATATATGATTTCTCTGTAATAAATCCAGTGGAGAAAGTAATTAAATCAAAAAAGAAAACAACGTCATATTATAGATTGCATCTTGCGGTATTAACGGCAGATAAAGAAGCAAATATAGTTATGTACGCTCATCCATACTATGCGACACTTTTGGGATTAGAACATGATGAAGTTGAAATTCCAGACGAATATAAGGCGACGCTTGGCAAGAAGATATCAGTTGTGAGCACAGGCATACTGAACTCGGGCGGAATGGTGAAAAACATGGTGTATGCCTTAGGAGAAGGAACCACGTGCATAGTTAGGAATCGTGGGGTACTAATAAAGGCGAAGAGCCACGAAGAAGGTCTAGGGATATTGCAAGCACTAGAGGACATGGCACAAAAGCGATATAACGAATAAAAGGAAGGGGACTAAGAATAGCCCCCTTCTAAATTATAAGACAGGTAAAGGAGAATTAACTTTTAAATGAAGTTGTTGGAAGAAAGAATAATTAAAGATGGAAAGGTGTATGAAGGTGGTGTACTTAAAGTAGACAATTTTTTAAATCATCAAATTGATTGCCTTTTCATTGAGCAATTAGGAGAAGATATATATAAACATTTTCAACAACATAAGATAACAAAAATATTGACAGTTGAAAGTTCGGGGATAGCAATAGCAGTGGCAGTAGCACTTAAGTTTAAAGTTCCAGTATTATTTGCAAAGAAAGCAAAGGCGGCTACCTTGTCCGACGCAATATATTCTGCGAATGTGCATTCATTCACTAGAAATGCAGACAATACTATATTTGTTGAAAAAGAATATTTAAATAAGAATGACAGTATATTAATAGTAGATGATTTCCTCGCAAAAGGATCTGCAATTAAGGGCTTAATAGAGATTGCAAATAAAGCAGGGGCGGATATAAAGGGGATTTCGGTTGCCATTGAAAAAGGATTTCAAGGTGGCGGAGATGATTTGCGGAAAGAAGGATATGAACTTTTTTCATTAGCAATCATTGATAAAATGGTGAAAAACGAAATTATATTTCGTTAATAAAATATAGGAGAGGTAGTATGAAAAAGAAAATTGGTATTTTTCTTATAAGTTTAGTCCTTTTAGCAACTCTTGCTTTTGGACTTGTTGGGTGTACAAAGAAGGATAAGGGTCAAAATAGTAATAAACCAGTACAAATTACTAAAAAGACTCTTAAGATTGGTGTTCTTCATATCGGAGCCGAGGCAGACAAAATGGGTTATACTGCAGCACATGAGAATGGCATTAAAGATATGATTCAAACGTTAAAGTTAGACAATAAACAAGTTGTAAGGAAATGGAGTGTTTCTGATACAGATGACAGTAAAATAAATAATTCTATTCAAGCTCTTATTGATGAGGGATGCAATGTAATTATTGGAACAAGTTTTGGATATCAAAATGCAATGTTAAACTTCGCAAATAAGTATAAAAATATACTTTTTTCACACGGCACAGGATATCTACACAACGATACAAATATGAATAATTATTTTGGGAAAATATATCAAGCAAGATATTTAGCCGGTATGGTTGCTGGTTTAAAGGCAAAGGATACAGGTAGCAATATCTTAGGATATGTTTCAGCATTTGGGAATAGTATTGCAGAAACTGTTAGCGGATTTAATGCATTCTATTTAGGAGCAAAGGCAGTTAATCCTGATGTAACAATGAAAGTAGACTTATTAAATTCTTGGTATGATCCGGAAAAAGAATTAACAAAAGCACAAAATTTAATAGATGCAGGTGCAAGAGTTATCTCACACCATTCAGATACAGTAAACGTTTGTAAGGCAGCAGCAGACAAAGGTGCATACAGTGTAGGTTACAATACAGATATGAGAACAGTTGGCGAAGTAGGCGACAGTGTTCTTACATCAGTTGTATGGAATTGGAGCACATACTACACGAAATTAATAAATGCAATTTTAGATCCAAATAAGGGTTTCAAATCAATTGGGCAATATTATGAAGGTTTAGCAGAAGGGTTGTTAAAGATTACTGATTTTTCAAAAGAGGTTCACAACATTAGAACATCAGCATATATAGATGCAGTAAAAAATTTAATTAACGACAAGGAGTGGGATGTTTTCTCAGGAAAAGCATTAAAGTTCACAGATCCTGGATATGGTCCTGTGGAAGTTGAGCAAGTACCTATGGACTTCAAAGGAAGAAGAAAAGAAGGTGAGGCTTTAGAAACAGTTATAAAGTCTGGCGAAGCAGTTCCATATAGTGTAATACAAGGAACAATGGATTATGTTCTAGAGGGTATTGAGGGCGGATTTGACAAGAAATAGTAATTCTTAATGTAAATGGGTGTTCACATTGTGTGAGTGCCCATTTACCTCACTAGATTGATATTGATTTATGCGAAAGATTGTAGAATTCAAAAATATTAATAAGTGTTTCGGTGAAGTATACGCAAACAAGAATGTAAATCTTGATTTAGAAGAGGGTGAAATTCTTGCACTTCTTGGCGAAAACGGAAGCGGAAAAACAACACTTATGAATATGTTGTCTGGCATATATATGCCTGATACTGGAGAAATATATATTAAAGGTGAAAAGGCAAATATAAATTCCCCAGAGGACAGCAAGAGACTTGGAATAGGAATGGTACATCAACATTTCAAATTGGTAGAGAATTTTACAGCAGCAGATAATATTCTAATTGGAGAAGAAACACGCAAATTAAATTTAAAAGAGGAATGGCATAAACTAACTTGCAGAAGAAGACAGAGGTTTGAAAAAAAGAATTGGTTTTACTTCAAACGTTTTTTTATGAGATTAGGATTAATCCTTAAATGGATTTTCACACCTATTATTTCTCAATGGCTAACAAATAGAAGATATAAGAAGATAGATAAAAAAATCAAGGAATTTGGATTTGAGTTAGATCCAAAGAAAAAAGTTTCTCAGATGTCAGTATCAGAGAAGCAAACACTTGAAATAGTAAAAGCATTGTATTTCGGTGCAGATATAATTGTTTTGGATGAACCAACGGCTGTATTAACAGTTCAAGAAATCACTAAGTTTTTTGCAGTTTTAAAAAAGATGAAAGCGAAGGGTCATTCAATAATTATCATCACTCATAAGTTAAACGAAATAAAAGAAATAAGTGATCGTGTAGCAATAATGAGAAAAGGCGAATACATTGATACGGTCAAAACAGAAGAAACTACCATTCAAGAATTAACCAATAAAATGGTTGGAGATGTTGTTGAATTAAAAATAGATAGGGAAGTTGTAGAACAAACAAAACCTCTACTTGAAATCAGAGAACTCAAAGTTTTGAAAGATGATCACTCTGTGGCTATAGATGATATGAGTTTCTATATCAGAGGCGGAGAAATATTGGGAGTCGCTGGAATTTCAGGTTGTGGGCAGAAAGAACTGTGTGAAGCAATTGCAGGATTGAGAAAAGTTGAATCTGGCAAAATCTGTCATAAAGGAGAATCAATTCTGGGACTTTCACCAAAAGCAATTATACAAAAAGGAATTTCAATGAGTTTCATTCCAGAGGACAGATTGGGTATGGGGTTAGCCCCTTCGTTGGATATTTCGGATAATGTTATACTAAAAGACTATAAAAAGAACTTTTGGAATCCATTTATCGACAGAAAGACAGCAAATGCTAGAGCAACAGATATAGTTGAAAAGTTGAAGGTCGTAACGCCATCAATAAAGACCCCCGTAAGAAGACTTTCAGGCGGTAACGTACAGAAAGTATTGGTAGGACGTGAAATTCAGTCTGGACCAAACGTAATTGTAACGGCATATCCAGTTCGTGGATTGGATATAAACAGTTCATATGCAATATATAATATTTTGAACGATGAGAAGAAAAAAGGCACAGGTATACTATTTGTTGGAGAGGATTTAGATGTATTGTTGGCACTTTGCGACAAGATTATGGTCATATGTAAAGGGAAGATGATGGGTGTTGTTCATGCTGACCGCATTACAAAAGAAGAAGTTGGATTAATGATGACAGGTACTCTAGACTTAACTAAAGTTAAAGAAAAAAAGAATTATGGAATAGCCGAGGATAGCAACATTTAATGAAGAAGATATTTAAGACAAAACTATTTCACGTTGTAAAAAATGACAAATTCAAGATTTGGCAAAAATTTATTATATATCTTTCAACAATACTGGTTGCTTTCGCTTTAGGTGCAATTATATTATCTGCAATGAAGGTTGATACAAATCAATATTTCACCAGATTATTGTATAGACCTCTCAAAAATACTGCAGGAAGAGTTAATTTGATAAACATAGTCGCACCGTTACTTCTTGTGTCAATTGGTACTGCATTTGCTTTTAAAATGAAGTATTGGAATATTGGTGGGGAAGGTCAAATTGTTGCTGGCGCAATAATGGCAACGTTGCTTGCTAATGTACTTGGGAATAGACTACCAAGGTTCGTTACTTTAGTAATCATACTTGTAATGGGTGCAGTTACCGCAGGGTTGCTCTCATTAGTAATCGGATTCTTTAAAGTTAAATTTGGGGCAAATGAAACATTACTCACGTTGATGTCTAACTATATCATGCTGTTCACATTAAAGGCACTAAAGAAGAATGCATTATTCAATCAGCCTGGGACAAGACCTCAGTTTAGAGAGATTCCTAAAAACAGTCATTTGTATTCATTTGAGATTGTTGATAGAACAAGTGTCTTTGGAGGAAGTGTAAATTTAGATATATTTATAATCATCTCGCTTATTGCTTTGGTATTAATGTTTGTTTATTTCAAATTCATGAAGAGCGGATACGAGGTTTCTGTAGTAGGTGATTCGGTTAATACGGCAAGATATGCTGGTATGAACGTTACAAAAATTATGCTCAGAACTATCTTTGCATCTGGAGCAATTATAGGGCTTGCTGGAGCATTGAAAGTAGTCGGAGAAGCAAACAATCACACATTGTCAGAGTCAATAACAGGTGGAATGGGATGGACGGCTATCATAGTTGTTTGGCTTGCAAAACTAAATCCATTCGGAATATTGGGAATGACGTTATTCTTGTCATTGCTAACTGCTGGTCAAACATATGTAGGGCTAGCCTTTGGGAACTTAGAAAGTTTTGGGGAAGTGTTACAAGGTATCATCTTGTTCTTAATGCTAATGTCTGACTTTATAGTAAGTTACAAGTTGGTATTCAATGAGAAGGTACAGAAGTTTTTCCATTACTTCTCAATAAGACGTAAAGAGATTTTGAAGAAGATAGAAATTATAAAAGCGAAAAAACGCAAACTTAAAAATATCAAAAATGCGATGTATTCAAGTTTAAAAAATACAAATAAGCATACAAAGAAAAAGACAATGATAGATATTCATGCTTTAGAAATCAACTACATAGATGGAAATAGGATGAAGAAGCAATTTATGTATAAAACAATAAATAAACAAAGACAGAAGTATTTGATTGAAAATTCGACAAATGAAAAAAGAATGTGGGGATTTAGATAATGGAAAACGGAATAGTATTGTTATTTGCATCTTCACTTATATACATGGCTCCATTGTTGTATGCAACACTTGGCGAAATACTAATGGAGAAGAATGGAAGTTTAAATCTAGGGCTAGAAGGAGTAATGGCTGTAGGGGCTATTACTGGCTATGTATTTGCCACAATCACACAAAGTCTGTTTGTTGGCATACTAACGGCATTTATATTTTCAGGACTTCTAGGGCTGTTATACTCAATATTAACCGTTTCATTTAAAGCCAATCAAAATGTTACAGGGCTTTCCATAACAATCTTTGGTGTAGCACTTCAAGTTATTATTGGAGAAACACTAAGTGTAATGGGCAAGTTCCCAAAATTGATATTAGGAACAAAACTAGCAAATGAAGTTGCAAGGAAACCATTTGGCGTATTGGGGAAAATCCCATATATAGGAAACATATTCTTTAAACATTCTGCACTGATATATTTGGCTGTAGCGTTGGCAATTGCATTGTGGGTATTTATTAAATTCACAAAACCTGGTGCTAAATTGAGAGCAGTAGGAGAAAATCCTGGGGCAGCAGATGCAGTAGGCATAAACGTTGGGGAAATAAGATATACATATACAATAATCGGATCTGGAATAGCAGGCATAGGCGGACTCACCATGGCATTAATAATTCAAGAAGGGTCATGGAATTACTCTTGGATTAATGGATATGGCTGGATGGCATTATCATTAGTTATATTCTCTAGTTGGTCAGCATTGAGGGCAATATTGACATCTTGGGTGTTTGGAATTTTAATTGCATTGTCAGCACAGAGCGGGATTTTGGCGTTATCATATCCAAAGACGTTAGGATTCCTATCAAAGCCACCAATAGAGGTGTATGAAATGTTGCCATTTATATTAACTGTAGTTGCTATCATTATTAGTTCATTAAATAAGAAAAAGCAAAATAAAGCACCATCATCTTTAGGAGTTAATTATTTCCGAGAAGACAGGTGAAGAATAGGTGATATTTGACAATACAATAATAGAAAACTATAATTTACACATGCACTCATAGCTCAGCTGGATAGAGCGTTGCGCTACGGACGCAAAGGTCTGCGGTTCGAATCCGTATGGGTGTACCAAATAGAGTCGTAAATCGGCTCTTTTTTAATGATTAACTAAATTGATCGGATTAGAAATGCCGAAATATACCTTTTATAGTCCAAAATAAGTGGCATTTACAAGTAAAAAATCGACAACTTATGAATTTCATGAATACTGTAGAAAATTAAGCCTATAGTGAACCATTTCTCGTCATTATACACATCAAATATTAGGAATATTGGCAGAAAAAACGTTAAGAACCCGCCAAAACCTAATCAACAATCAATATTTTTGATATAATCATAAATTATATAGGAGAAATTAAGAATGAACATTTGGCACGATATAGATGAGAGCAGAATTACGCCAACAGACTTTATGGCAGTTGTAGAAATTAGTAAAGGTACAAAAAACAAATATGAACTTGATAAAGAAACAGGATTATTAAAATTAGATAGAGTTTTATACACATCAACACACTATCCAACAAATTACGGATTTATTCCAAAGACGCTTTCGGAAGATCATGACCCACTAGACGTATTGGTTTTATGCCAAGAACCAATAGTCCCACTAGCCCTTGTTAGATGTTACTCAATTGGGGTAATGCTCATGCAAGATGGCGGTGAAATGGACTACAAGATAATCGCTATACCATTTAAAGATCCTACATGGAATATATATCAAGATATTAGCGAGTTACCACCTCATATAATGGATGAAATATCACATTTCTTCAAAGTATATAAACAATTAGAAGGCAAAAAGACTACAGTGTTCCAAGTAAAGAATAGAGAATTTTCAGAATTAATTATTAAAGACAATATTAGCGAGTATCAAAAAGTATTTGGAGATAAGCATGAATAAAATTGATATTATCACGGAAAATACAGCCGACTTATACGATGGTTGTTATTTAAAAAATACAAACACAATAGTTCCGCTTTCATTTGCAATAGGCGGAACAACATATAGAGAAGAAGATATTTCTATAGACGATTTCTATGAAAAACTCAAGAACGGCGAAAGAGTATTCACGTCGCAAGCAAATTTAACAGATGTTAAAAAAGTATTAGTTGACTCATTAGAGAAAAGTAACGATGTTATATATATTGCTTTCTCATCTGGCATGTCTGGTGGATGTAACAATATTATGACGATGGCTGAAGATATATCGAAAGATTTTCCAAATCAAAAGTTGACTATAGTAGATTCAATATCTGGCGGAGGCGGTCAAGGGCTATTAGTGTACTACGCAAACAAATTGAAAGAAGAAGGAAAATCTTATGATGAGATCGTGTCATTGCTGAATGAGAAGAAACACAACATACATCACTTATTCATACTTGATGATTTAACGAACATTAAGAACAGCGGGAGAATCAGTGCTATAAAAACATTCATTGGTGCTTTATTAAAAATTAAGCCTATATTGACAATAGATGATAATGGCAAGGTTGCAATTCTTTCAAAGAGTATTGGTAAGAAGAAAGCAATGCTTGAAATGGTAAATTTATTCAAGGATACATATGTGCCTGAAGAAAATGACTTTATTTTAATAGGGCATACAAATCAACAAGAAGAGGCAAATAAACTAATTGAGATTTTAAAACCTCTTACATCAACCCCAATAGAGAGTGGTTCAATAAATAAACTTGTTTCTGCCAATGCAGGGTACGGAGCACTAGCCTTATATTATATCGGTAAGAAAAGAGCGAAGTAAGGAGAAACTATCTTTAAAATTCTAGGCTATTTGGAGAGAGTAGAAATTCTTTTATGCCCATCATTACATAATTTTTTACATAATCATATTTTTGACCTAAACGACAATTATACAAACTACATAACCATATATATTTAATATTTTTGACATATACGGCATAAAAATTAATTATATGTATGATTTGTTTAATTAAATTGACGGATTCTAGAAAAACAAGAAAAAAAATAAAAAAGACAGTGGATGAAGACTGTCTTTTATTATATTTATCAAATTAACGGATTTCTCTTACAAATATAACTGAATCGGAATTATATTTTTTTGTATCTATTTTCTTATCAGAATCAATGATAGTAAATGTAAGACCATTACGTGATGCTTTTGATACCGAACCTTCAGCATCAATATCTGACTTGCTTAGTATGCATACACGGTGTTTGCCTTCTGTAGCCTTAGTTAGATTTGGAAGATTAACAGAGTTCTTGATATTACCGTTCTCAATATAATCAACCAATTCTTCCGCTGCCATTAAAGCACAATTATCTTCAGCCTCTTCACTTGAAGCCCCTAAGTGAGGGATTAGGATAACGTTGTCTTTATTCATTAGTTGTGGCTGTGGAAAATCAGTTACATATTTTGAAATAGCCCCATTAGAAAGAGCAGATAAAACATCATCATTGTTTACCAATTCTCCACGAGCACCATTTATTAATATTGCCCCTTTTTTGAAGTTCTTAATTAATTTAGCGTCTACGAAATTCTTTGTTGATTCCATGTATGGGATGTGAATTGTAACGAAGTCGCTGTCCTTTACACATTCGCTTGGATCCTTACAAATTGTTGCAAAAGAAAGTAGAGACTTTGTTTCTTCAGAAATAAAAGGGTCGTATCCTTTTATATGTAATCCAAGAGCATTGAATAGAGTAGCAACTTTTTTACCAATAGCCCCAAGACCAAGAATAGCAATTGTCTTCCCTAAGATTTCATTACCTGCAAAAGATCCTTTTCCTTTTTCTACATCCTTAGCAATATTATCGCCCTCAAGTTTGCTTGCCCATATAGAACCAGCAATTATATTTCTAGATGCATTTAATGCAAGAGCAACAATTAGTTCTGCAACAGCATTAGCATTTGCTCCAGGTGTGTTGAATACACAAACACCTTTTTCAGCATATTTATCGCAAGGGATATTGTTGACCCCAGCACCTGCTCTTGCAATAGCGATAACAGAACTTGGTAGTTCATATTCGTGCATATTAAAACTTCTTAGCATAATACCTATAGGTTTTTTGCTTTCCGTTTTTATTTCATAGTTTTTTAAAGTATCATTTGCAACTGCAGAAATTTTATTTAACTGTAGAATTTCGTGTTTCATTATTTGTTCTCCATTTCAAATTTCTTCATAAAGTCGACAAGTGCTTTAACCCCTTCATAAGGCATTGCATTGTAAATAGAAGCCCGCATTCCTCCGACAAGTTTATGCCCCTTAAGCGAAATTAGACCGTTTTCAGCGGCTTCTTTAACAAATTTAGCATCCATATCTTTATCTGGAGTTACGAATGGTACGTTCATTAAAGAACGGAACGGTTTTTCAACATTGTTAGTATAGAACTCTGAATTGTCGATGAAGTTGTATAGTAATTTTGCTTTTTTCTTGTTCATCTTTTCAATTTCAGCAACACCGCCTAGTGATTTTAAATATCTTAGGTTTAGCATCATTACATAGATAGACCAACATGGAGGAGTGTTGTGCATACTGTTCGCTTTAATATGTGTTTGGTATTTTAGCATTGTAGGACAGATGCTCATTTCTTTCCCAAGCAAGTCTTTTTTAACAATGACTAAAGTTACACCAGCAGGTGCTAAATTCTTTTGTGCACCAGCATATATAAGACCATATTTATTTACGTCAACAACTTCACTCATAATGCAAGAAGACATATCTGAAACTATTGGAAGATCAGTGTTTGGTAACTTGTTATATTTAACGCCGAAGATAGTATTATTTTCAGTTATGTGTAGATATGAAGAGTCTTTATCAAAATCAGATTTTAAAGTTTTTGGGATATATGTAAAGTTTCTATCTTTAGATGAAGCGACCAGTTGTGCTTCACCGTATTTCTGTGCTTCTAAGTATGCCTTTTCTGCAAAGTTACCAGTTACGATATAACTTGCTTTACCAGTATGCATTAAGTTTAGTGGAACAGCCTCAAACTGAGTTGATGCACCACCTTGCACGAAGATTACTTCATATTCATCAGAGATATTCATTAACTCTTTAACTAAAGAGATTGCTTCATTATGAATTTCGTCATACCATTTGCCTCTATGACTCATTTCCATGACACTTAAACCAGCACCTTGATAATCTAATAAATTCTTTTGTGCTTCCTCTAAAACTTCTAGTGGCAAAACACTAGGACCTGCAGAAAAATTATATACTCTTGACATATTTATCCTCCGTCAAATTAATACGTATTTAAGTATATAACCTTTACGGTGCTATGTAAACGTTAGAGTTAAAAGGAACTACGAGTAGTTGGTTAGGGATGTTGATTTGAAAGCAAACATATTGCGAATTCTAGACCATGTAAACGTTTTAATCTTACCCCAGTTGTCGCAAATTTTGCGACAACTGAATTGTATTAGACATAGGGGGATACTTGTTTGTAGAGAATAAATTTGTCCTTAATTTTTGATTTTG
>CAUSLO010000023.1:0-18239 GCA_963532875.1 uncultured Clostridia bacterium
CACCTTATTTAAGGTTTAACACCACATTTAGGGGGTTGTCGTCGAAACTTAGGTTCTATAATCAATCTTTTAACGAATTTTGTCAAAGAAAATTGCCTTCGTATTTTTAACTTGTCTATGCGAATAACTCTGGATATCTTTTGAAAACCTTTTTGATTTTGTTCTTTTCGTATTCTTTCTTCCATCGCCTAGAGATTAAGAAGGAAATACTTAGAATTGCTGAGACTACCCAACCAACAATGAATCCAACTGCAACTGCATACATTTCCAATTTTTCTGCAAGTGCATATGCTAAGGCAACTCTTATTGCTAAATCTATAAAGGTAGTGATGAAATATTGCACCATACTACCTGATCCTCTTAGTATTGCATCGCCGGCCAATTTAAATGCCAAAATAGCCATGAATGGCGTTACTGGAATTAAAATCTTCCTTGTAACATCCACACCATTGTCATCTATCGTTTTTGAGAACGCTCGGGCTATCCCTTCAGGTGAAGCCTCAAATGTAACTATGAAAACTGCAGCTGTTGCCAACGACATGATTAATGCAACCCAAAAACCTTTTTTTATCCTATCATACTTGCCGACCGCTATATTTTGAGCGGTAAAGTTTGTTAAACCGTTTGCCATGGTGAATACACATATAACTGCGATTCCTATCAATCTTCCAGACACGGTGTATCCTGCAGCGGTTGATGTAAGTAACTGATTCCTGTTTGATGCTCCCTTATACAACATGAAAATCATATTTTGTATTAACAGTGCACCGATAAAGATGGATGCTTGTTGTAATACTATTGGTATAGAAAATTTAATTGTTTGCCATGCAACTTTTGGGCGGAAGACTTTGAATTTTTCTGTCTCTATTTTCTTCAAATTTGCTAGCAATACAATTAAAGCCAAGACACAGGCTACCGCTTGTGAAATTACAGTTGCCCATGCTGCACCTTGTATTCCCCATCCAAGAACCATAACAAATATTAGGTCTAGGATTATGTTTACTACCGTTGACAATATTAAAAAGAAAAGAGGTAACTTTGTATTTCCAAGTGCTTGGTATGCACCAACAATTGAGTTGTATACAAATGAAAAAATGCCTCCCGCTCCAATTATAATCATTTGATATTCGTTTGCGTCATTGAGGATTTCTGGTGGTGTTTTAATTGCGACCAGCATTGGTTTACTCATGCCAACACCTATTGCAGATACAACAACGGCTAGAATTAAAGATGTGAATATTGACGTGTATATTGCGGTCTTGGCTCTGCCCATTTCTTGTCTTGCAAATAACTGTGCAATGATTATTGAACTTCCAACGCAATATCCTATAGCGAATGACATACAAATCATTATCAGAGGAAAAGATACTCCCATTGCGGCAAGACCATTTGTTCCTGTTTTTTGTCCTACAACTATCGTGTCTACTATTCCATATAGTTGTTGGAATATGACACTTATGAACATTGGTAACGTGAACAAGAATAAGGTCTTAAAAATTTTCCCTTCTGTTAAGTTTTTAGTCATAAATTACTCTTGGTTTTTACCACAACAATGCTTATACTTTTTGCCACTTCCGCAAGGGCATGGATCGTTACGTCCAACCTTCTCTACTTTGGTTTTACCCTTAAGCCCTGACTCTCTTTCTACGACTATTTCGTCTTCTTCATTTTTTCGTACTTCTAGTTTTAAAAGGATAGTGGCTGTCTCCTTATGAATTCTTTCTGACATGTCCTCAAATAGCCCCCACGCCTCTCTTTGGAATTCAATTAATGGATCTCTTTGTCCATATCCTCTCAAGAAGATTCCGTTCTTTAATTCTGCACAAACATCTATATGGTCAATCCATTGTCTATCAACAACGTTTAGCAATACCTGTCTTTCTAACTGTGCAAAATCAAATCCTATCTCTTTTGCATTTTTGATTTTTTCTTCATATAACTCAATTGTTTTTTCGGTTACCAACTTAACTAGTTTTTTGATATCAAAACAACTTGCAACATCTTCATTCATGTAGTTTGTACCAACTGGCAGTAAGGTCATTTCAAGGGCTCTGTTAAATTCTTCATAATCCCATTCTTGATAGTCTTCTTTATAATTTGCATGCACTCTTACAACTGAATCTGCCAAGTCTGCAATCATCTTTACAACTTGCTCATGTACATCAATTCCATCAAGTACTTGGTTACGTTCCTTATATATCAACTCTCTTTGTACGTTCATAACATCGTCATAACTAAGAACTTGTTTTCTTATTGAGTAATTTTGATTTTCAGATGATTTCTGTGCACGCTCTATTTGTTTAGCAATTATGCTGTGTGAGATAGGGTATTCTTCTTCGCCCTCAACAGGTGCTAAATGCATTGCTTGCATAATAGATTTAATTCTCTCTCCACCAAATATTCTCGCTACATCGTCATCAAGCGATATGTAAAATTTTGTTGAACC
This sequence comes from uncultured Clostridia bacterium, assembly GCA_963532875.1. Classification (GTDB taxonomy): domain Bacteria; phylum Bacillota; class Clostridia; order Christensenellales; family CAG-917; genus CAUTUX01. The sequence goes on from CAUSLO010000023.1 coordinate 2,447, forward strand.
TATGTCTCCTTGACGTCCAGCACGTCCTCGTAACTGGTTGTCAATTCGTCTGCTTTCGTGCCTTTCTGTACCTATAATTCTCAAGCCACCTGCTTTGATAACTTCCTCTTTTTCTTTATCGCATTCTACCTTAAATTCAGCAAACAACTTTTGATATTCCACCTTGGCTTGCTTAACTTTTTCGTCATCATATTCGTATGGTGAAGTTGCCATTTCAATTACGTCTAACTCATATCCAAATTTTTCTAATTGTTGCTTAGCCATGTAATCTGGGTTACCGCCAAGCATGATATCAGTACCACGTCCTGCCATATTTGTTGCGATTGTTACTGCTCCTTTCCTTCCTGCTTGAGCAACTATCGCAGATTCCTCTTTATGGTTTTTTGCATTCAAAACAGTGTGTGGTATACCCACTCTACTTAATTTCTTTGAATATTTCTCAGAACTTTCAACACTTACAGTACCTACAAGCACTGGTTGACCCTTCTCATGACAAGTTTGAATGTCTTCAATAACTGCCTTTATTTTGCCTTCTTCGGTGTAGTATATGACATCTAATTCATCCATTCTTTGAGATGGCTTATTTGGTGGAATTTCTACTACATCAAGAGAATATATTGTCTTGAACTCGTCTTCTTCTGTTTTTGCTGTACCTGTCATTCCGCTTAACTTTTTATACATTCTGAAAAGGTTTTGGAACGTGATCGTTGCCATTGTTCTGTTCTCAGATCTTATTTGAACTTTTTCTTTTGCCTCTATTGCTTGATGTAATCCATCTGAATATCTACGTCCAACCATGACACGTCCTGTGAATTCATCGACAATTAGAATCTCACCTTCTGAAACGATATAGTCCTTATCTCGTTTCATCATGTGTCTTGCTCTCAATGCTTGTTGGATATGATGATATAGCGTTGTGTTTTCGATATCTGTTAGATTGTCAATCTTAAAGAATGTTTCTGCTTTAACAATTCCTTCGTCTGTTAGCATTATCGTTCTATCTTTTTCATCAATGACAAAGTCTGCCTCATTTGTTGTTCTTGCGAATGAATCTGCTAATTTGTATATGTTGCTAGACTTTTCGCCTTGCCCTGAAATAATCAAAGGTGTCCTTGCTTCATCAATTAAGATTGAATCTATTTCGTCAATAATCGCAAAATTTAAACCTCTGATATTTTTTTCTTCTTTCTCGGTTGCCATGTTATCAATCAAGAAATCAAACCCTAATTGATTGTTTGTGCAATATGTAATATCACAATCGTACATTGCTTTTTTTACATCTTGAGGAGTATCAGAAACAATGACTCCAACGGTTAAGCCTAAGAACTTATATAACTTACCCATCCACGCAGCATCACGAGCGGCAAGATAATCATTAACGGTTACTACGTGTACCCCTTCTCCAGAAATGGCATTTAAGTATACTGGCAATGTAGCAACTAATGTTTTACCTTCACCTGTTCCCATCTCTGCTATTCTTCCTTGATGGATTGCTATGCCACCAAGCAATTGAACATAGAAATGCTCCATATTTAATATTCTCTTACTGCTTTCTCTTACTGTTGCAAATGCTTCTACTAATAAAGAGTCTAAAGATTCACCCTTCTTATATCTCTCCTTAAACTCCTCTGTCTTTTTCTGCAACTCTTCGTTTGAGAGTTTTGAATAACTTTCTTTTAGTTCTTCTATTTTGTTAGCTATTTTTTTTAGTCTTCTTACCTTGTGGTTATTTGCGTTAAATATTGACATATATACCCTCTAAATTATTTCTCCTGTTAAAAATTCCTTAAGAAACGTGTGTCTCTCTTTTTCATCTGTTTTATCCACAGCACTCCTTACTAAATACTCTGACCCTATTATTAAAACACTTTTTTTTGCTCTTGTTACTGCTGTGTATAACATACTTCTTGTTAATATAGGTGTAGCCCTTAATACTATTATAACTACTGGGAACTCACTGCCTTGCGATTTGTGCACTGTTATTGCGTATGCAAGAATTATGTCGTTTACTTCTTCATCTTTATATACAACAAGTTTTCCGTCCGTAAATTCTACTACAATTGTCCTTGCGTATCTATCAACTTCTTTTATGTATCCGACATCTCCATTATATACACCACTGTCTTGCAACTGTAACTCTTTTTCGTTAAGTATCGTGGCATCATATCTGTTTGTGGTTTGCATAACTTTATCGCCTACGTAAAATTCACCGTTCGCCGTTCTTATTGACTCTGGAAGGAAAATTCCACGAGATTCCATAAATGTTTTTCTTATTTCGATGTTTAAATTATCAACTCCTGTTCTCCCTCGTTTTATTGGGCACATAACCTGAATATCATCTGGAGCAATTCCTGTTGCTTTCGGAATTTCGACAAACAGCAAGGCTTTTATTGTTTTTATAATTTCATCTTCATTTTCCATGTTCAAGAAATTAAACTTGCTTCCCTTTTCGTTTGTTAAGTTTGGAACCTTCCCTTCGTTTATAAGTTGTGCATTGTCCGCAATTTTATTTCCACCTTCTTGTCGATATATATGTGTTAAATATGCTGTTTCAATTTCTCCACTTTCTATCAGATCGCCCAACACATTTCCTGCTCCTACTGATGGCAATTGATCTTTATCGCCTACAAGTATCAATCTTGATCCTAATCTTATCGCTTTTAAAAGTGCGTCAAAAATCATCTCATCTGTCATTGACATCTCGTCAATTATAAACGCATCTTCTTCCAAGGGGTTATCCTCGCATCGTCCAAATGGTCCACCTTCTGATTCTGGTCCTCTATATTCAAGAAGTCTATGAATGGTTCTTGCTTGCACTCCTGTTGCTTCTTCCATTCTCTTTGCAGCACGTCCTGTTGGTGCAGCGAGGGCAATCTTTGCTTTTAAGTTTTTCAATATACTTATGATACACGTTATAATTGTTGTCTTTCCGACTCCAGGACCACCAGTTATTATGCATATTCCTGATTGAATTGCCGTTTGTACTGCTTTTTTTTGATTTTCATGTAGTGTGATATTATGAAGTTCTTCAAACCTAGCAATTTCGTAGTCTAGATTAATTTTTATTTTCCTTTGACTTTTCAATAGATTCCTTACATTGCGAGATATTCTCTTCTCCATGTAATAGAACATGCGTAACATATATGGTTTAGTTGGATGTGTAGGAAAATAGAAAATATCCCCTTTCGCAACTAAATCATTAAGACATTTATCAACTTTCTCCCTATCTATCTTCGCTGTTAGCATTTCATTGTTTCTGCTTGGTTTTTCTAAAATAGTAAGCAAGTTTTCATATAACTCACTCTCTGGCAAATATGTGTGCGAGTCTCTTGTCGCAGCACTTTCTAGAATATATTTTATTCCTGCCACAATTCTAAATTCACTGTCCCATGGAATTCCGACTTTGAGTGCTATCTCATCTGCCTTCAAAAACCCTATCCCTCGTATATCTTCAATCAACTGATATGGATTTGTATGTATTACAGAAATTGTCGCATGTCCGTATCTTTCATAAAGTTTCATAATCATTTTTCGAGATAAATTATATTGAGATAAAACTAAAAATACATCTTCAACGTCTACTACATTCCTATACTGATCACTTATTTTTCTGGCTTTTGCAATAGTAATACCTTTGACTTGTGCCAATTCCATCGGATTAGATAGTACTTTTAGCGAGTCATCTCCGAATTTTTCATAGATTTTTTGAGCTGTGGTTTCGCCAACACCCTTAAGCAGACCACTAGACATGAACTTAATCATTTCTTCTTTTGTTGCTGGAGGTTGAATTTTTACACTATCTACATAGAAGGTTTTGCCGTGATCGGCACTCATTCTGAAGTCCCCATAAAGTTCGACCATAAGATTACGCTTAATATCGCCACATACTCCTACTGCCCTTATTTTCTTGCCACTTTCTTCTGAAACCTCAAATCCCTTGAATCCAGTTGGCAATTCACAGAATACATTAATAACTTCTCCGACAATTCTCATAATAATAAAATGGCAAGTTTTATCTTGCCGCCTCTAATTTCTTCACTTCTCTCTGGATTTCTTTGATTTTATCTACCCTTTCCCAAGGTAACCCATCCTTTCCGAAGTGTCCATAATTTGTCGTTTCTCTATATATCGGTTTCCTTAATCCTAATTTATCTATTATTGCCATTGGTCTTAAGTCGAACACCTTCTTTACTACTTCTGCTAGTTGTTCATCTGATATAACGCCTGTCTTGTGTGTATTTACATTGATTGATGTTGGATGAGCCATTCCTATTGCATATGAGACTTCTAAGGTAACTTTGCTACATACTTCTGATGCAACTAAATTCTTACAGATATATCTACACATATACGCTGCACTTCTATCTACCTTTGTTGGGTCTTTACCAGAAAATGCTCCGCCTCCATGTGGGCAAACACCGCCGTACGTATCAACTATTATCTTTCTTCCTGTTAATCCACTATCCCCTTGTGGTCCTCCGATTACGAACCTTCCTGTTGGATTTATATGAATTTTTGTATCGTCGTCTATCCATTTACTATCTATTGCCTTACGTACTACATGTTCGATGATGTCCTCTTCTAAGGTATCTTGGTCAACGTCTGGGTCATGTTGTGTTGAAACTACAATTGTATCTACTCTATATGGTTTGCCATCTCTATATTCAAAAGTTACTTGTGCCTTTCCATCTGGTCTTAAATATGGAAGAATAAAGTTCTTCCTAACTTCTGCTAGTGTTCTAGTTAATTTGTGAGCAAGAGTAATTGGCAATGGCATAAGTTCTTCTGTTTCATTTGTTGCAAACCCAATCATCATCCCTTGATCTCCGGCACCAGTTTTTTCGTATATGTCTTTGGAGGACTGATCACTTGCGGAGATTACTCCTTGTGCTATATCTGGTGATTGTGAGTTTAAAGAAGATATAACAGCACATGTTTTATAGTCAAATCCTACATCGCTACTGTTATATCCGATATCTGCTATTACTTCTCTCGCAACTGATTGAACATCAATTGTTGTATCTAGAGATGTTTCCCCAAATATCATAACCATACCAGTATAGGCACATACTTCAATAGCAGCCCTCGCAGTGCTGTCTGTTGAAAGTATTTTATCTAGTATTGCGTCAGAAATCTGATCGCAGAGTTTATCTGGATGCCCTTCTGTTACACTCTCTGAAGTTACATATTTCTTCACAATTATTCCTCATCTGTCATATGACGATCAACGTATTCTGTATTTTCAACCAATCCGTTTGCATTTGGTATAACTGTTGTAATGTTTCTATATCTCTTCATACCAGTACCAGCTGGGATTAGTTTACCAATAATTACATTTTCCTTTAATCCGTATAATGGGTCTCTCTTATTCTTGATTGCTGCGTCTGTTAGAACCTTTGCTGTCTCTTGGAATGATGCGGCTGATAAGAATGATTCTGAATTCAATGCTGCTTTTGTTACACCTAACAATGTTCTCTTACCTTTTGCTGGGTTCTTCCCTTGATCTATAACTTCTTGGTTTGTCTTCATATAACGTAATAGGTCTACATAAGTTCCTGGCAACATGTTTGTATCACCTTGATCTTCAATTAATACCATTCTTAACATTTGTCTAACGATAACTTCAATATGCTTGTCGTTGATTTCAACACCAGCCATTCTATATGCTGATTGCACTTCTCTTGCGATATATTCTTCCACACCTGCTGTTGATTTAACAACTAACAATTCGTGTGGGTTGATTGAACCTGATGTTATTGCATCACCTGCTTTAACTTGGTCTCCTTCTTCAACTCTTATCTTTAAACCAAATGGAATTATATATTCTTTTTCTTCAGTTCCTACAACTTTTACAATTTCTCTGTTCTTCTTCTTTGAGATACTTACAAATCCATCTATCTCTGAGATAACTGCTTGTCCCTTTGGTTTTCTTGCTTCAAACAATTCTTGAACACGTGGAAGACCTTGTGTAATATCATCTCCTGTTGCGACACCACCAGTATGGAAAGTTCTCATTGTCAACTGTGTTCCTGGTTCACCGATTGATTGTGCTGCTATAATACCTACAGCCTCACCCAACTTAACTGGGTTTCCGCTTCCCATATTCTTTCCATAACATTTTACACAAAGTCCATGTTCACACTTACATGACAATACAGAACGAACTTTTACTTTAACATCTCTAATTGATGTACCAGTTTCATCTGCATGTCTGTATAAAACTTCTTCAATTTCTTTTGCTTGATCTTCTGTGATCATTTCATCTTTCTTTACAATTGGTTTTTTTGTAAATGGGTTGACTATATCAACAATTGCAAATCTTCCGCTTAGTCTGTCTGACATTGGTTCAATGATGTGTTGTCTTGGGTCTTTTTCTCTTGGTGTCTTTGGCTCAAATATTGCTCCAACCATTTGACCTCTTGTGTCTCCACAGTCGTCTTCTTGAATAATTATTGAGTGTGCTACGTCAACAAGTCTTCTTGTTAAGTATCCAGAGTCAGCAGTCTTAAGAGCGGTATCTGATAAACCTTTTCTTCCACCGTGTGATGAAATGAAGTATTCAAGAACTGATAGACCTTCTCTAAATGATGATCTAACTGGCAATTCAATTGTCTTACCTGTAGGGTCTTTCATCAGCCCACGCATACCAGCCAACTGTCTAATTTGCTTCATGTCTCCACGAGCACCAGATTTAGCCATCATCCAAATTGGGTTGAAGTCATCTTCAAGATCTTTCTTCAATTCTGTTTCAATTCTATCTGTTGCATTTTCCCATGCTCTAACTATTTCTGTATATCTTTGATCGCCAGAGATAATACCTTTTGCATATGATCTCTCAATGTTCAAAACTTCTAATTCTGCATTTTGAATAATATCTGCTTTTTCGTCTGGGATATGCATATCGAATACGCTGGTCGTAATTGCTCCAACTGTTGAATATTTATATCCAAGTGCTTTAATTTTATCCAATACAATTGTTGTCTCTGTTGCTCCATGATATTTAAAGCAATGGTCAACAATCATTTGCAACTGTTTCTTCCCGATAGCAATTTGTTTTTGCCCAAATACATCAATCTGAATTTTCTTTCTGATATTTCCTAAGATTAACAAGCGATCCTTTTCATGGTTCTCGTGAATTAATTCAATATCTCTTTGAGTTAACTTCTTAAGTTGTTCCCCCTCAGCGATTTTTGAATCTCTCTTAAGGTCAATATCCTTTAATTCTGCAAGTCCTGCATTGATTGCTTTTTCAATCTTTTTGATTTGTTCAATTGTTATTTCAGGTATTCTTAACTTTGCTGCCAATTTTACAAGAGCAGAATCAGATGTTTTAAATCCTGACTCATGTTCGCTCATTAAGATATCAAATTGACGATTATCAATTGAAGATTCAATACCTAATAGCCCTTCAACTTCTAGTGCTCCGTTATTTGCTGGATCACTTCTGTCAACAAACTTCAAGTCTTGTGGTAAGTTTGAGTTGAAGATAAATCTTCCTAGTGTAGAATGAACCATTCTTGATTTTCCACTTAATAACTTAACTCTGATATAGCATAGGGCTTGTAAGTCTAATGTCTTCTCTTGATATGCCATCATTGCTTCATCAAATGATGCGAAGTATCTTCCTTCACCTAATGCACCTGGTCTGATTATTGTTAAATAATATGAACCGATAACCATATCTTGGGTTGGTGATACGATAGGTTTTCCGTCAGATAATTTCAAAATGTTGTTTGTACATAGCATCAAGATTCTTGCTTCTGCTTGTGCCTCAATTGATAGAGGTAAGTGAACTGCCATTTGGTCTCCGTCAAAGTCAGCGTTAAATGCTCCACAAGCCAATGGGTGTAACTTAATTGCTCTTCCTTCAACCAATACAGGCTCAAACGCTTGAATACCTAATCTGTGCAATGTAGGAGCACGGTTTAATAATACTGGGTGATCCTTGATGATTTCTTCCAATACGTCCCATACTTTTTCGTGGTTGCCTTCAATGAACCGCTTTGCACTCTTGATGTTTTGACACCATCCATCTTCAATTAATCTCTTCATTATGAATGGTTTAAATAACTCAAGTGCTATTTCCTTTGGTAATCCACATTGATACAACTTGAGTTCTGGTCCTACAACAATAACTGAACGTCCTGAGTAGTCAACACGTTTACCAAGCAAGTTCTGACGGAAACGTCCTTGTTTACCTTTCAACATCGCTGTTAAAGATTTCAATTCTCTTCCGCCTGCACCAGTTACTGCCTTGCCTCTTCTGCCGTTATCTATAAGAGCATCAACTGCCTCTTGTAACATTCTTTTCTCGTTACGAACAATTAGTTCAGGTGCTCCCAACTCTTGTTGTCTCTTCAAACGATTGTTTCTGTTTATAACTCTTCTGTATAGATCATTCAAATCTGAAGCAGCAAATCTTCCACCGTCTAATTGAACCATAGGTCTTAAGTCTGGTGGGATTACTGGGATAACGTCCATAACCATCCATTCTGGCTTGTTACCTGTTGCACGGAATGCTTCAACAACTTCCAGTCTCTTTGCTAACTTAGCCTTTCTGTTTGGTGATGCTGTTGCGATTTCATCTTTTAAGTTTTCGTATTCTTCATCAAGATCAATATCCATCAAAAGTTCCTTAACTGCTTCTGCTCCCATTCCTACTTTGAATTCTGATGGTCTATATTTCTCTAATAGTTTACGATATGCATAGTCGTTAATAACTTGCTTTCTCTTAACTTCAACTGCGGCACCAGGATCAATAACTACGTATGCTGCGTAATAAATAACTTGCTCAAGTTCCTTAGCAGACATATCAAGTATAATACTAATTCTTGAAGGCGAACCTTTAAAGTACCAAATGTGAGTAACTGGCGTCGCCAATTCAATGTGTCCCATTCTTTCTCTACGGACTTTTGATCTTGTAACTTCAACACCGCACTTTTCACAAACAATACCTTTATATCTTACTCTCTTATATTTTCCACAATGGCATTCCCAGTCTTTAACAGGCCCAAAAATTTTCTCACAGAACAAGCCATCTCTTTCTGGCTTTTGAGTCCTATAGTTGATGGTTTCTGATTTTGTTACCTCACCTTTAGACCATGATCTAATTTTCTCTGGTGATGCTATTCCTATTTCTATTGAATCAAAACTGCTTAACTCGTACATTGTTTTACTCCTTATTCTCGTCGTCGCCACCTAGTAACGAACTCAAAATATCAAATCCACCGATTTCTTCTTTTTCATCATCAGCCTTTACCCCGATTAACTCTGCCAAGGCTTCAATTTCACTCATATTGCCGTCGCCAAGTTTTCCAGAAATATCAATTTCAACTTTCTCTCTCTCTTTTTCCATTCTTGTTGGAATTTCAAAATCTTCATGTGGTGAGTAGTCTCTTATCTTAATTTCATTGTTGTCGTCTGTAAGAACCTTAAGATCCAAACCAATGCTTTGAAGTTCCTTAACAAGAACTTTAAATGATTCTGGAATACCTGGTTCTGCAACGTGTGTTCCCTTAACGATTGACTCGTATGTCTTAACTCTACCTGCAACGTCGTCAGACTTAACTGTGATCATTTCTTGTAGGATATTTGATGCACCATATGCTTCAAGTGCCCAAACTTCCATTTCTCCCAATCTTTGTCCACCGAATTGTGCCTTACCACCTAATGGTTGTTGTGTTACAACTGAGTATGGTCCAACGCTTCGTGCGTGAATTTTATCTGCAACCAAGTGTCCTAGTTTGAGGTAATACATGTATCCAACAGTAACTGGATTTTCAAACTTCTCACCAGTTCTACCGTCATATACATCTATCTTTCCGTCTACCTTTCCGCTCTTGTTGCAAATCTTTGCTTCTTTAAATAATGCCTTGATGTCTTGCTCGCTTGCTCCATCAAATACTGGAGTTGCAACTTTCCATCCCATCATCTTTGCGATGTATCCCAAGTGAACTTCAAGAACTTGTCCGATGTTCATACGTGATGGAACACCCAATGGGTTAAGTACGATTTGTAATGGTGTACCGTCTTCTAGATATGGCATATCTTCTCTTGGTAATACTCTTGAGATAACACCCTTGTTACCATGACGTCCTGCCATCTTATCCCCAACAGATATCTTTCTCTTTTGTGCGATATATACACGTACTAATACGTTTACTCCAGGATTTAATTCATCCTTGTTCTTTCGTGTAAATGTCTTAACATCTACAACAACACCGCCCTGTCCGTTAGGTACTCTCAATGATGTATCCTTTACGTCTTTTGTCTTGTCTGAGAAGATTGCTCTTAAAAGTCTTTCTTCTGGTGTTGGTTCGCTTTCACCCTTTGGAGTTACTTTACCAACCAAGATATCTCCTGCTTTAACTTCAGCACCTACTCTGATGATTCCTTCTTCTGTTAAGTTCTTTAGTGCATCTTCTGACAAGTTTGGAATATCTCTTGTTATTTGTTCTGCTCCTAACTTTGTGTCTCTTGATTCTAATTCATATTCTTCAATGTGAATTGATGTGAATGTGTCATCTTTTACAAGATCTTCACTGATTAAGATAGCATCTTCGTAGTTGTATCCTTCCCATGACATGAAACCTACTAAAACGTTTCTTCCTAGTGCCAACTCACCTTTGTCTGTTGCTGGACCGTCTGCAAGAACTGTTCCTTCTTTTATCATTTCTCCATTATCATCATATTCAGGGCCACTTACTCTGTCGCCCTTGTTTACGATTGGGAATTGGTTAATACATGTTGATTGGTTACTTCTTTGGAACTTTGATAAATGATACTCTTGGTATGTTCCATCATCTGCTTTAATTCTAATTAACTCAGAATCTACATAATCAACAACACCGTCTTTTTCTGAAATCTTTAGTACCCCACTGTCATATGCAATTCTGTGTTCTACACCAGTTGCGATAATTGGGGCTTCTGTTTTTAAAAGTGGAACTGCTTGACGTTGCATGTTTGATCCCATTAATGCTCTGTTTGTATCGTCGTTTTCTAAGAATGGGATTAATGCTGTCGCTACTGAAACCAATTGCTTTGGTGATACGTCCATATAGTCAACGTTGTCTCTTTTTACTTCTCTGATATCGTTCTTAACCCTACACATAACACGTACATTTTCAAACCACCCATTCTTGTCTAGTGGTTCGTTTGCTTGGGCTACGATATATTTATCCTCTTCATCTGCTGACATATATACGATTTCATTTGTAACTTTCTTAGAATCCTTATCAACTCTTCTATATGCAGTTTCAATGAATCCGTACTCGTTAATTTTCGCATATGTTGCCAAAGAAGATATAAGACCAATGTTTGCACCTTCTGGAGTTTCAATAGGACAAATTCTTCCATAGTGTGAGTAGTGAACGTCTCGAACTTCAAATCCTGCTCTTTCTCTGTTCAAACCTCCAGGTCCTAAAGCAGATAACTTTCTCTTGTGAGTTAATTCTGCTATTGGGTTTGGTTGGTCCATGAATTGTGAAAGTTGTGATGATCCAAAGAACTCTTTGATAATGCTTGTAATTGGTTTAATATTGATAACGCTTGATGGTCTAACTTCTGTCTCTTGATTGATTTGAGTTGCATTAAGTCTATCCTTAATAACTCTCTCCATTCTTGAGATACCAATTCTGAATTGGTTTTGTAGCAATTCTCCAACTGACCTAACCCTTCTATTTGATAGATGGTCAATGTCGTCGCAAGAACCGAATCCGTGGGTTAACCCTATGTTGTAACTTACTGTTGCTACAATATCATCTAATGAAATGTGTTTCATTATCAATTCATCTTTTCTTGCTCTCACTAAATCAATTCTTCTCTCTTTGCTTCTTTCTTCTTTTAAGATTTGTTGAAGTGCTGGATAATATACCTTTTCATTGATTCCAATTTCTTTTGGATTGCACTTAACAAATGCATCTAAGTCTACTGTGTTGTTTCCTATTACTTTATATGAACAGTCATTTCCATCAGCATCTTTGTACATCAAGTTAACTGTATTTACTGCATTGTTTTGGATGAACTTTGCTTGCTCTGCTGTTATAACTTCTCCTTTCTTTGCAAGTACTTCTCCAGTTAAAGGGCTTAAGATATCTTCTGCTGGTTTGTGTCCAACAATTCTTTCTTCAATTGCAAGTTTTAAATTATATTTATATCTACCAACACGTGCTAGTTCATATCTTTTGTAATCATAGAATGTGTTTTGAATTAACTTCTCAGCACCTTCTCTTGTTGGAATTTCACCTTGTTTCAATGCCATAAATAAGGTTCTTAGACCATACTCAATGTCTTTGCCACCGTCTTTAGCATCCTTCCCCATGTCTTTATCGCATGTCTCTTTCAACATTTTCTCTTCGCCGAAAAGACCTAATATCTCGGTATCTGTTCCGAACCCCAATGCTCTTAAAAATGCTGTTGCTGTTATCTTCTTTGCTTTATCAACATGAACATATAAAATACCTTGTGCGTCTTGTACAAATTCTAACCAAGCACCCCTGTTAGGAATTACTGTTGTGTTGAATCTTTCAATACCATTTTTATCAAGTACTGCTTCGTTATATATCCCTGGGCTTCTTACCAATTGGCTAACTACAACTCTTTCTGCTCCATTAACAACAAATGAGCCAGAATCGGTCATGATAGGCAAATCACCAAAGAATACGTCTTCTATGATAGGTGCTACTTCAATTTCGTTTTCTGCCTTTATACTCTTGATTTTTACCTTAACCTTCAAAGGTAGAGAATACGTTGCATCTCTATCTTTACATTCTTTAATAGAATATTTTGGTTCACCTTCTAGATGGTGCTCCAAGAAAGTTAATTGATAGTTTCCACCACTATCAACAATTGGTGAATAATCATCGAGAACTTCTTTAATTCCTTCGCCAAGAAAATTTTGATACGACTTCTTTTGAGCATCAATTAAAAATGGAATTCTTAGAATATTTTTTATCTTAGAAAAATCTTTTCTTTTTGTGATTCCATACATTTCGTCGTGGTACATTTCAGCCATTATACATTTACTCCTTATAATTAATTAGGCAAATTAATGCTAAATACCCCAACCCAAGTATTAGTATAGATACAAGGTTTTTGAGAATTTTTTAAAACATTTTGCAATATAAGATAATATCATTGCACGTGTACATAGTCAATTAAATTTTTAACTTTTCCCGGGGAAATTTTTTGCCTTCGCAGATTTTTCCAAATCTCGCTTCAGCATTCTGTCTTCGTGTTTCACGAAAAATTTTTACTTCTAGCCCGCACTCTCTATATCCTCTCTAGCAAAGCAGAAGCATATGATGCTATTGCCTCGCCTTTCCCAATTTCTCCAACTTCCTCATTTGTTGTTGCAGTTATTCCAACCTTTCTCGTTTCTATCTCCAAAACTTGAGCGATAACTTTTTTCATGTCTCTTATATATTCTGCTATCTTCGGCTTTTCAAGTATTATACAAATTGAAACATTTACTATTCTGTATTTTTCTTCTTTCATTATCTCAGCAACCTTATGTAGCATATTTATGCTACTTTCGCCATCATACTTAGGGTCGTCAACTGGAAAATAATGCCCTATGTCTTTTTTGCCCAAGGCAGACAATATAGCGTCCATTAAGGCATGAACTGGAATATCTCCGTCAGAATGTGCTATTGGGACTTTATTAAACTTTATTGGGACTCCACACAACTTTAAACCGTTTCCTTTCTCAAGCCGGTGCACATCGTAACCAACACCAAATAAATTTTCTTTTATGTCATCTGGGGTAGTAATCTTTATATTTTTTTTATCTCCAAGTATTGCATTTGGTTGTTTGCCACATCTAAGCAACAAAGAAATTTCATCATGAAACTCTTCGTTACTTTCCTTGTATGCCTCTACTAGCATTGCTTTATTCAGACAAAATGGAGTTTGTATAGCAAGATATTTTTCTCTGTTTGCAACCCTTAGTCCCTCACCCTTCTCAACAATTGAGTCTTCTATATTAGTGTATGCAAATGCTCCAACCTCATTAACTCCTTCAATTACTCTTTCAACTAGTTCTTTAGTAGCATATGGTCGGGCACCATCATGAATGATGACATAATCACAATTGCCAACACTTTCCAAACCTTTAAGTACGCTTTCTGTTCTCGTATTGCCACCAACTTGAATTACTACTTTTTCATCGGTGAACATTTCAATTACTTGCTCAAAGTTGTCTCTACTAACCACAACAACTATTCTTTTAATATTTTCAAACCCTAAAAAAACAGAAACACTGTTTTCTAAAACAGTGCTCCCATTGCTTAATCTGTATAAGATTTTGTCTTGTCCAAATCTTTCTCCCAACCCTGCTGCTGGAATAATAACCGAATATTTCTTCACGGACAAAACTCTTTTTAAATCTACAACTATCTCTTACTGAACTGTGGTGCTCTACGTGCTTTGTGTAATCCGTATTTCTTTCTTTCTTTGCATCTTGAGTCTCGAGTTAAGAAGCCTTCTTTCTTCAATATTGATCTGTATTGTTCTTTATCGACTACGCAAAGTGCTCTTGAAATTCCATGTCTGATTGCTCCTGCTTGCCCTGTGCTTCCGCCACCACGAACATTAACAATGATATCAAACTTGTTTTTTGTGTTTGTTAATTCTAGAGGTTGATTAACAATTAACTTTGTTACTTCTAATGGAAAATACTCATCAATTGATCTTTTGTTGATAATAATTTTACCTTCGCCACCTTCTAAGAGACGAACTCTTGCTACTGCACTCTTTCTTCTTCCTGTGCCTATAAATTGTACTCTTTTTGTTCCTTTCTTTATTGCCATTTTTTACCTCTAATCCAATTTCAATTCTATTGGTTTTTGAGCAACATGTGGATGCTCAGCGTCTGCGTATGTTCTCAACTTAGTTAGCATTGATTCACCTAGTGTATTCTTTGGCAACATACCTTTTACTGCCTTCATAACTACAAATTCTGGTTTTTCAGTCATTAACTTTTTGTATTGTACTTCTTTCAATCCGCCAATATATCCTGTGTGATATCTGTATAACTTTTGCTCTAATTTCTTACCTGTTAGTTTTATGTCTTTACAATTGATTACAATAACGAAATCTCCACAATCTACATTTGGTGTATATTCTGGTTTATTTTTTCCTCTTAAAATGCTTGCTACCTTTGAAGCCAATCTTCCTAGAACTTGTCCTGTTGCGTCAACAACATAACATTTTCTTTCAACTTCGCCAGCTTTAGCCATATAACTTTTATTATTATTCGCCATTCTTGACAAATCTTTAGCCATCTCTGGATCCTCCAATATATTTTTATATCGACTAGAGGGGCTAGTTCCGTCGACAATTTGTGCTAATTAATGATAAAGAACTACTTATTTTTTGTCAAACAAATTTTTTCTGCTAAACGCCTATTGTTGGCGTTGGAAATTTTCCCAAACTGCAACAAGGAGATTTGATATACCCCCCAATCTGAATCTCCTTGTTGCAAAGCATATCCAAGAAAATTTTCTGAACAAGTTTACCTTCTCCAGAAGCGACCAAAACCGTTACAGAAATAGTATCTATTTATTCCCGACGAATTATATCCACTTTTTATTCTGTTAGATATTCAATTGCTTTGAGATACTTCTTCTGTCGTTGTTTGTCAGTGTCAGTTACTGTTGGTAGCCTACTTAAATCACTGTTGTGTCTTAAGTCAGACAATTTTACCGAACTTGCTAATGGATTCCGTTTTATCCTACTTAAATACTCATCGTAGTCGCCCTTTTTTGTTAAAATTTGTATTGCCTTAAGAATTGTG